>VXNE01000118.1 GCA_009840715.1 Gammaproteobacteria bacterium | reverse complement strand
TCCTCGACAAAGTCAGACGCATTGGCCTAGTTATTTCTGGGACGGCACACTAGGGACGAATTTCCCCCTCAACGGGGCGCTTCGGCGCCCCTTTTTTTGGGAATTATACGATTGACTCCACCTCTCTGATGGGTTAGATTCTGTCATCGAAGGGGGAGGAAACGCGATGGCAATGAACGATGGAGTGACGGTCAGCCTGCTGGAGATGTTCCAGATGTTCCCGGATCAGGCGTCCGCCCGAGAGTTCCTCGAAGATCACCGCTGGGGCGGCCACGTCGTCTGCCCGCACTGCGGTTGCGATGAGAAGATCACGGCTCGCGGCGGGAAGCGGCTCGGCTACTACCGCTGCCGGGACTGCGGCGAGGAATTCACTGTCCGAACCGGGACGATCTTCGAGCGTTCCCACGTCCCGCTGCACAAGTGGCTGTACGCGATCTACCTGATCGTCACGGCCCGCAAGGGCATTTCCAGCCTGCAACTCTCGAAAGAGCTTTCCGTCACGCAGTCCACGGCATGGTTCATGCTCGGACGGCTTCGGGAAGCGTGCGGCGGCGATCCGGGGATGCTGTCCGGGATCGTCGAAATCGACGAGACGTTCATCGGCGGGAAGGAGCGCAACAAGCACTCGCACAAGAAGCTCCGGGCCGGTCGTGGGCCGGTCGGCAAGCAGGCAGTGCTCGGCATCCGGGAACGCGGCGGGAAGTCCGTCGCCATGCCCATCGAGGGCCGTGACAGCGCGACGCTCCGCGCCCAAATCACGCAGCACGTCGAGCCGGGGAGCGAGCTTCACACCGACGAGTACGCAGGGTACAACGCCCTGCCCGAGTACATCCGCCACCACGTCAATCACAGCGCCGGGGAATACGTCGGCGCGAACGACATCCACGTCAACTCCGTCGAGTCCATGTGGGCCGTGCTCAAGCGCGGCATTTACGGCACTTGGCATCACGTCTCCGTCAAGCACCTTGCCCGCTACGTGAACGAAGCGACGTTCCGACTCAACGAGGGGAACGTCCGCATTCACACCCTCAACCGGATGGCCGCGTTCCTCGAATCGGCCTTCCGCAACCGCATCACTTACCGGGAGTTGATCGGAGCCGACTCGTGAAGGCCGCGGAGTTCTTCGCCGGCATGGGACTCATGCGGGCGGGACTGGAACGCTGCGGGATCGAGACGGTCTGGGCGAACGACATCGACCGGGCGAAGGCAGCCCTGTACCGCGAGAACTGGGGCGAGGATGAGTTCGAGCTTGGCGACATTCGGAACCTGGGCGGGTCAGACGTGCCCGCCGTGGACCTGGCCACGGCATCGTTCCCTTGCGTCGATCTGTCACTGGCAGGTTACCGGGCGGGACTGAACGGCACACGCTCCGGGGTCGTGTTCGAGTTCCTGCGCATCCTCCACGAAATGAGCGACCGGCCTCCGTTCGTCGTGCTGGAGAACGTGCCGGGCTTCCTGACTGCGAACGGAGGGCAGGACTTCGACTCCGTAACGTGCGGACTCCGCCAGCTCGGGTACACGGTCATCCACGTCAGCGTCAACGCGGCGTCTTTCGTCCCTCAGAGCCGCGTTCGCGTGTTCGTGCTCGGCTACCGGGGTGTGACGCCTCCGCTCCTGCCGACGCCTCCTGAGCCGTCTGAGGGCCGCTTGGCGGACTTGGTACGGGACGATCTGCCGTGGTGGGGTGCCAAGCAGCTGGCGTGCTTCCTCGGCTCGCTGTCGGATCTGCAGGCGGGGCGCGTGGACGCCTACCAGCAGCAGGACGGCGTGACTTATCACGGCGCGTACCGCCGGACCCGCAAGGGCAAGGCGGTGTGGGAGGTCCGGGGTGACGAGATTGCGGGTGCCCTCCGCACAACGGCGGGCGGCTCCGGGCGCCAAGCGGTACTCCGGGCCGGGAGCGGCGACTTCGCCGCCCGCTGGATGGACGTGGCCGAGTATGCCGCGCTGCAAGGCGCGGATGGCATTACATGGGAATCCGTCTCCCCGCGTCAGGCCATGTTCGCCTTCGGTGACGCCGTATGCGTCCCTGTGATCGAATGGCTGGCGACTCACGCCGTGATCGCCGCCGCCGATGCCCGACTATCCGCCTAGTGTCGATGCCCTGTACGCAGGCGTGGAACGGGCACTAGACACCCTGCACTCGAACGGCGAGCCGGTCGGCAACTGCCGCTGGGGCGTGTACCTGTTCTACGACTACGACGGCGAGCCGATTTACGTCGGGCAGACCAAGGAGCGCATACGGACCCGCATCCGTCGCCACCTGACGAATCAGCGTACCGACGCGGTAGCGATGAACGTCCTCGATCCCTTCGAGGTCGCGGAAATCGAGATGTGGGCGTTCTGGGATGGCCCGGACGCGGAAACGCTCGACCGTGCCGAGTACACCGTCTATCAGCGGGCACTCGCCGAGTCTGCCTTCGCTGCCGTGCTCAACGAGAAAGCTCCAACGGAAGCGGACCGCATGGACATGCCCGAGTCCGTCCGCGTCTCGATCCTGCCGGAAGGCATGGAGCGCGGCGAACGGGAGCATCCTGACATTCGGCTGGCGCGTCGCGCCCGCACTATCGCGAACCTTGCCCGCGTCATCAGTGAGCGCCGGGTGCAACTCGGCATCCGCCGGACGCTATGGGCGCAGGCTACGCGGCTGGAAACGCTGGCGCGTCAGCGCCTAGATTCACTTGGCGAGGAGGGGGATACATGACTCAGCAACAGGAACGGAAGCGGCTCCCGGCAGGCATGGACGCAGTGCTCCGCAAGGTATGGAACCACCGGCCGAAACAGCCCTCGAAGCGCGAAGCGAAGGACGAAAAGCCTTCGCCTCGCGTGGAGTCAATCGTATAATTCCCCTTTTTTTCGCCCCGGCCCGGGGACCGGGCCGCCGCGCGCGAACCGTCCCGTAGAATGTGCCCATGCACGCCCAGTCACACGCCACGCTCGGGGCGCTGCGGTTCGACAACCGCTTCGCCGCTCTGCTTCCCGCCGATCCCGAAGCCGCCAACTTCCGCCGCCAGGTGTCGGGCGCGTGCTATTCGCGCGTCCTGCCGCAAGCCGCCCCGGCGCCGAAGCTCGTCGCGTGGTCGCGCGAGGCGGCCGCCCTCATCGACCTGCCGGCCGAGCCGACGGATACGGAAGCGTACGCCGAGGTGCTCGCCGGCAACCGCGTGCTCGACGGCATGGACCCCATCGCCACCTGTTACGGCGGCCACCAGTTCGGCAACTGGGCGGGCCAGCTCGGCGACGGGCGCGCCATCAATCTCGGCGAGGTCGTCAACGGCCGGGGCGAGCGGTGGACGCTGCAGCTCAAGGGCGCGGGTCCGACCCCGTATTCCCGCACCGCCGACGGTCTGGCCGTGCTGCGCTCGTCCCTGCGCGAGTTCCTGTGCAGCGAGGCGATGTTCCACCTCGGAGTGCCGACCACGCGCGCCCTGTCGCTGGTGCTGACCGGGGAGCAGGTCGTCCGGGACATCCTGTATGACGGCCACCCGGCGCCAGAGCCAGGCGCGGTGGTGTGCCGGATGGCGCCGTCCTTCACCCGTTTCGGACACTTCGAGATCCTCGCCGCGAGGCGCGACACCGAACTCCTGCGTCGCCTGCTCGAATTCACGATCGCGACCGATTTCCCCGAGCTGGACGGCGACGGGACGCCAGCGGACCGATACGTGCGCTGGTTCGCCGAGGTGTCCGCGCGCACGGTGGACATGATCGTCCACTGGATGCGCGTCGGTTTCGTGCACGGCGTGATGAACACGGACAACATGAGCGTACTCGGCCTCACCATCGACTACGGGCCGTACGGCTGGCTGGAGGGCTACGATCCGGACTGGACGCCCAACACCACCGACGCGGCCACGCGGCGGTACCGGTACGGCCAGCAACCCGCCATCGCCCAGTGGAACCTGCTGCGGCTCGCGCACGCCCTCCTTCCCCTGGTCGGTGACGCCGAGCCGCTCGAGGCCGTGCTCACGGACTTCGCGCGACGGTACGCGGAACAGTCGGAGGCGATGACCGCCCGGAAACTGGGCCTCGCGCGCTGCGAACCGGAGGGGGACGAGCGGCTCTTCGGAGAGTTGTTCGCGATCTTCGCAAGCGCAGAGACGGACATGACCCTGTTCTTCCGGAACCTGGCCCACGTCGATCCGAACGCGGTCAGCGTCGAACCGCTGCGGGACGCGTGGTACGACCCGGGCGCCCTCACGCCGGCGCTCCGAGAGCGGTGCGAGGCGTGGCTCGAGACCTACGCCGCCCGCGTTCGCCAGGACGGCACGCCGGATGCCGACAGGGTCGCCCGCATGAACGCGAACAACCCGCGTTTCGTACTGCGCAACTACCTGGCGCAGGAGGCCATCGACCTGGCCGAGGCGGGTGACTTCACCAGGATCCAGGAACTCCTGGACGTGCTGCGCCGGCCGTACGACGAGCAGCCCGGCAAGGAGGCCTTCGCTGCGAAACGGCCGGAGTGGGCGCGTCACCGGGCGGGCTGCTCGATGCTCTCCTGCAGTTCCTGACCGATGCGCTACATCAGCACCCGCGGCGCGACGCCGCCGCTGTCCTTCCAGGATGCCGTCCTGACGGGGCTCGCTCCCGACGGCGGCCTCCTCCTGCCCGAAGCCCTGCCCTCCTTCGCCGAGCGGCTCGACGACTTGCGGGCGCTGTCGTTCCCCGAACTGGCCACCGAGGTGTTCGCCCGGTTCGCCGACGACATTCCACGAGCGCGGATCGGGGAGATCGTCCATGGCGCCTACGCGACCTTCCGCCACGGGGAAGTCGTGCCCGTGGTCGACCTCGGCGACCTGCACGTCATGGAACTCTTCCACGGCCCGACGCTGGCCTTCAAGGATGTCGCGCTGCAGGTGCTCGGGCGACTGTTCGAGCACATCGTGACCGCGCGCCGAACGCGACTCAACGTACTCTGCGCGACCAGCGGCGACACCGGCAGCGCCGCCATCGCCGGCATCCGGGGCCGCGCCGGGATGGGTGTGTTCGTCCTCTACCCGGAGGGCCGCACCAGCGCGCTGCAGGAACTGCAGATGACCACCGTGCCGGACGAGAACGTCCACTGCATCGCCATCGACGGTACGTTCGACGACTGCCAGCACATCGTGAAGACGATCTTCGGCGACCTCGACTTCAAGGCGAAACACGGCCTCGGCGCCGCCAACTCCGTGAACTGGGCCCGCGTCCTCGCCCAGGCGGCCTACTACCTGCACGGCGCCCTGCGCTTCGACGAACCCGTCTCGTTCAGCGTCCCCACGGGGAACTTCGGCAACATCCTGGCCGGTTACCTCGCGCGCGCGATGGGCGCGCCGATCGACAGGCTCGTGCTCGGCACCAACGACAACGACATCCTCGCGCGGTTCTTCCAGACCGGCGTCTACAGCGTTGGGGAAACCCGCCGCACGATCAGCCCTTCGATGGACATCCAGGTCGCGAGCAACTTCGAGCGCTTCGTCTACTACCGTCTCGGCTGCGACCCGACGGCGCTGCAGGCGTTCATGACGACGTTCGCCGCCGAGGGCGTGGCCCGCATCGACGGGGGCGTACCGGAGGACGAGGGCATTCTCGCCACCGCCGTCGACGAGCCGGCGACCATGGCCGCGATGTCGGACCTCCATGCCCGCAGCGGATACGTGGTGGACCCCCACACCGCCGTCGGGGTCGCGGCCGCATCGCGGTTCCCGGGGTATCGCCCCATGATCTGCCTGGCCGCCGCGCACCCGGCCAAGTTCCCCGAGTCGGTCGACCAGGCCGTGGGCGAGCAGGTCGCACGGCACCCACTGCTCGAGGGGCTCGCCGACTTGCCGCAGAGAAAGACGCTCCTGCCGCCGGATCTCGAGGCGGTCAAGGCCTTCATCGCGCCTCGCGCCGGAGAGGCGTAACACCTCGTACGCTACGCTCCGGCCAGCTCCGCGATGATTCCCGGCAACTGATCGAGGCGGCGCACCTCCGCGCTGGCGCCGACGGCCGTCCCGTCCCCGGACCCGCCGAAGTTCACCCAGATCGTGTGCATCCCGACGGCGCGCGCGCCCTGGATGTCGTCCACGGGCTGGTCACCGACGTGCACGGTGGCCGAGGCGGGAACTCCGGCCTGGGCCAGGGCGGCCCGGAACATCGCCGGATCCGGCTTGCTCGCGCCCACGTCCGCGGCCGTGAAGCCGAACGAGAAGTACCGGTCGAGCCCCAGACGCGCGAAGTTCGCGTTGCCGTTCGTCAGCGCGGCCAGCGTGTACCGCTCCGCCAGCACGGCCAGGGTCGCCAGCGCGCCCTCGTAGTACGCGATCTCGTGCCGCAAGCGGAGGAACTCGTCGAAGGCACCCGTCGCCAGGCGATCCGCGTCGGCTTCCGTGCAGCCACAGAGCATGGCCGCCTCGCGAAGTACGGCCAGCCGCATCCGCGACACGTCGTGGGCGATGTCCGGTTGGCGCTGGATCACCTCCGTCCGCAATGCCCAGAGCGACGCCATGTCGAACCGGTCCCCGAACTCCGGGACGCGGCCCGTCATCCACTCGCGGCTCGCGAGCTCCGCCCGGCGGATGACGTTGTCCGTCTCCCAGAGCGTGTTGTCGAGATCGAAGGTGACGAGTTCGATCATTCCGGGGTCCGTCCACGCGCCTTGGCGCGCGGGTGTGCGGCATCGTAGACCTTCGCCAGGTGCTGGAAGTCCAGGTGCGTGTAGATCTGCGTCGTCGCGATGTCGGCATGGCCGAGCAGTTCCTGCACCGCCCGCAGATCGCCGCTCGACTCGAGCAGGTGGCTCGCGAAGCTGTGCCGCAGCATGTGCGGATGCAACGCGTCCGTGCCGAGTTCCGCCGCGGAGAGCTTCTTGAGCCGCAACTGCACCGTCCGCGGGCTGATGCGGGCCTCGCCGCGCCCCGTGAAAAGCGGCGCCGCAGCTCGCGCGCCGGGCCGCGTCGCAAGCCACGCCTGGATGGCGTCGACGGCCAGTTCGCCCAGCGGCACGATCCGCGTCTTGCTGCCCTTCCCGGTCACCGTCGCGAAACCGTTCGCCAGGTCGATGTCCTTCAGGTCGATCGCCACCAGTTCGGCCAGGCGGACGCCGCAACCGTACAGGACCTCGACCATGGCCCGGTCGCGGAGTTCGGTCTTCGTTCGGGGCTTGGCGTCGAAGAGCCGCGCGGCCCGGTCGATGTCCAGCACCTTCGGCAGCGGTTTGCCCCGCTTCGGGCCCACGATGCCCGCGGCCGGGTTCGCCGGGAGCACCTCGTGCCGTACCGCGAACGCGAAGAAGGCGCGGAGGCTCGACAGCACCCGGCCAATCGTGCGCGGCGAGCGCCCCCTGGCGTGCAGACGACCGAGATGGGCGCGGACATGCCACGGCCGGCACGACGTCCAGTCCTGGTCCTCGAGGCTCTCGCGAAACGCGGCGAGGTCGCGTCGGTAGGCCGCAACCGTGTGCGCCGAGCAGCGCTTCTCGTGGGTGAGAAACTCGATGTAGCGGGCGACCAGCGGGTCCGCCTCCGCGCTCCGGACGCGGGTGGCCTTGCCGTCCTGGCGATGGGCGCTTTCCCCTGAGCGGGCCCCGTGTGACGAAACCAGCGGCACACCTCGAACCGATTTCCCGGCGGCACTCTGCACCAGGCGATCCCCGCATTCAAGCAGGGTGACGGGCGCGGGGCCGCTCGCGGGCGCCGGGATCAGGACCGTATCTGGCCGTCGTAGATCTGGGCGGTGGGGCCCGTCATCGTGACGGGTTCGCCTTCGCCCGGCCACCGCAGCGACACTTCTCCACCCCGCAGGGACACCGTGGCCTCGGCGTCGAGCAGGCCTCTCAGCCGACCTGCCACCATCGCCGCGCACGCCCCGCTGCCGCACGCGCGCGTCTCTCCCGCACCCCGCTCGTAGACGCGCAGCCGCGCGAAGTCCCCTTGCACGACCTGCAGGAAGCCGACGTTGACGCCCTCGGGGAAGGCCGGCGAGGACTGCACGGCCGTCCCGACGCGCTTCACCGGGGCACTGACGATGTCGTCGACCTCGATGACGGCGTGCGGATTGCCTATCGACACCGGCGCCAGGACGACCTCCGCGTCCGCTGTCGAGAGGCGGTGGCGCAGGCCGTCGCCCTCCGGCTTGGCGAACTCGGCCAGGAACGGCACCTCCGCGGGCGCGAGCCCTGGCGGTCCCATCTCGACCTCGACCCGGTCATCCTTGAGCAGGCGCGTGCGAATCATGCCGTTGCTCGTCTCGAGGGTGAGGCAGCGCTTCACGGTCAGTCCGTGATCGCGAACGAACCGTGCGAAACACCGCGCGCCGTTGCCGCACTGCTCGGCTTCCGTTCCATCGCGATTGAAGATGCGGTAGCGGAAGTCCGCGCCGGGGTCCGACGGGGGCTGCACTGCCAGCAACTGGTCGAACCCGACGCCCGTGCGCCGGTCGCTCCAACGCCGGATCTCCTGGGCCCTGAGGTCCAGGCTCTGGGTCACGAGGTCCACGACCATGAAGTCGTTGCCGAGGCCATGCATCTTGGAGAAGCGGAGCTTCGTCACCGCCCTTCCCCTTCGAGGGCGAGCTGGTCGCCCAGGGTTTCCCGTCGCCGTACGACGCGGAACTCGCCGCCGCTCACGAGCACCTCCGGCGCGCGGCCGCGGCCGTTGTAGTTGGAACTCAGCACCATCCCGTACGCGCCGGCCCCGAACACCGCGAGCAGCGCGCCCTCCGTGAGCGCCAGGTCGCGGTCCATGGCGAGGAAGTCACCGGTCTCGCAGACCGGACCCACCACGTCCCAGCGCAGGGGCGCCGCATCGTTCGGTTCGACCGCCTCCACCGCGTGGCGCGCCTCGTAGAGCGCCGGCCGGAGAAGATCGTTCATCGCCGCATCCACGACCGCGAAGTTCCGCTGCCCTTCCCGCGTGGCCCGCTTGAGGTACTCCACGCGCGTGAGCAGCACGCCGGCCTCCGCCACCAGGTAACGTCCCGGCTCAACGATCAGTTCGAGACCACGGGAAAACACGCCAGCAGCCACTTCGCGACCGTAGGTCTCGACGTCGAGGCCCGGTTCGCCGTCGTAGGGCACGGCGAATCCACCGCCCAGGTCGACATGGTCGATCGAAATGCCCTCGGCCGCGAGCGTGTCCACGATGCCCAGCAGCCGGTCCCGCGCAGCCGCATACGGGCCGAGTTCCAGGACCTGGGACCCGATGTGGCAGTCGATCCCGCGGACCTCCAGGGCGTGCGACCCCGCCGCGCGGCGATACATGTCGAGCGCCGTGCCCTCCGCCACGCCGAACTTGTTCTCGCGGCGGCCCGTGGAGATGTACGGATGCGTCCCGGCATCGACATCCGGATTGACGCGAACCGACACGGGCGCGACGCGAGACAGCAGCCGCGCGCGGGCCTCCAGGCGCTCCAGCTCGGCCTCGCTCTCGACGTTGAAGCAGCGGATACCGACCTTGAGGGCGAAGTCGATCTCCGCCACGGACTTGCCGACCCCCGAAAAGACCACGTCTTCCCCCGCGCCCCCGGCTCGCAGCACGCGCTGCAATTCTCCCGCCGAGACGATATCGAAGCCGGCGCCGAGTTCGAGCATCAGCCGAAGAATGGCCAGATTCGCGTTGGCCTTGACCGCGTAGCAGATTCGCGCGCGCCCGCCGGCGGGGGGGCGCGGGCGGCGCCGGGGGCGGCGCCGGCTGCATTCCCCGGTATAGAAGGAGGGGGGCGTACCCCCAGACTCGGCTATGGCGGCCAGGGGAACATCTTCGACCCCGATGGCGTTGTCCCGACGACCAAACATGCTGCGCTCCGTACCTCGCGGGACGTCGGTGACGTCAAGGGGCGGCGGCGTGCGCCCCCGGGGAGCGCGAGGGGCGTGCCCCCCGCAAGAAAGAACCCGCCGGGGGGCGCTCCTCGGGCAGGTACAGCGGGCCCTTCTGGCCGCAGGTCGCCGCCGTCGCACACCAAAGCGCACAAATCAGCGCCACCAGGATCCACCGCATGCCCGCCGTATCCGTCCCGGAGACCCGCAAGCGGCGCAGTATAGCCTCCCGCGGTCGAGGCGCAGGCGGGTGTCGTCTCGGCCCGCCGACTCCGGCCGCCGGGCCGATCGCTCAGATACGCGCGCGCGCCGCTACGACGGCCGCACGCACCCGCCCGGGCGCCGTCCCTCCCACGTGATCGCGCGCGGCGAGCGACCCGGTGAGCGAGACGGCGTCGTACACATCCTCACCAATGGCGTCGTGCACCCGGCGCAGTTCCTCGAGGGGCATGTCGGCCAGCGCCATGCCGCGCTCCTGGGCGTGGCGGACCACCCGCCCCACGGCGTCGTACGCGTCACGAAACGGCACCCCCTTCCCGACCAGGTAGTCCGCCAGATCGGTGGCGGTGGCGTACCCCAGTTCGGCGGCCCTGCGCATCGCCGCCGTGTCCGGACGCATGGCCCCGACGATGTCGCGCATCGCGGCGAGGCACCCCCGCAACGTCGCGGCGGTGTCGAAGACCGGCTCCTTGTCCTCCTGATTGTCCCGGTTGTAGGCGAGCGGCTGGCTCTTCATCAGGACGAGCAGGCCCACCAGGTGGCCGATGACGCGCCCGGCCTTGCCGCGCACCAGCTCCGGCACGTCCGGGTTCTTCTTCTGCGGCATGATGCTGGACCCCGTGCAGAACGCGTCCGGCAGTTCGACGAACGCAAACTGCTGGGAGGTCCAGATCACCAGTTCCTCGCACCAGCGTGACAGGTGCACCGCCGCGAGCGCGGCGGCCGCACAGAACTCGATCGCGAAGTCCCGGTCGCTCACGGCATCCAGGGAGTTCGGCGCCACGCCCTCGAACCCGAGCGCGGCGGCGGTGGCCGCGCGGTCGATGGGAAACGTGGTGCCGGCGAGCGCCGCGGCGCCGAGGGGGGACACGTTGAGCCGTTTCCGGCAGTCCAGGAAGCGCGCCCGGTCGCGGTGGGCCATCTCGAACCACGCGAGGAGGTGGTGTCCCAGGGTGACGGGCTGCGCGGTCTGCAGGTGCGTGAATCCCGGCATCGGATCCGCCGCGTGAAGCTCGGCGAGGTCGACCAACCGACTCATGATCTCCCGGAGGAGGGCCACGATGGCATCGATCTCGTCACGCAAGTAGAGGCGCAGGTCCGTCGCCACCTGGTCGTTGCGCGAACGCCCCGTGTGCAGTTTCTTGCCTACCTCGCCGATGCGCTCGGTCAGGCGTGCCTCGATGTTCATGTGGACATCCTCGAGGGCCGTCGACCAATCGAAATCGCCGGCCTCGATGTCCCGTTCGATCCCACGGAGTCCATCGACGATGGCGCGGCACTCCGCTCGCGTCAGCACGCCGGCGGCCGCGAGCATCTCGGCATGCGCGATCGAACCCCGCACGTCGTAGCGATAGAGGCGCCGGTCGAACGCCACGGACGCCGTGAACCGCTCCACGCCCTCGTCCGTCCCCTCGGCGAACCGGCCGCGCAACAGCTCCTCGTTCTCGCTGCTGTTCTCGCCCATAGGCTGTTTCTTCCGGCGTCGTGGCGGACGCCCTCCGTCATATACTGGCACTTTCGGCATTCCGGCTCCAAACGCCCCGGGGCAGCGGCGCCCGCCGACCGTCAGGCAGAAGTGGACAGACCACCCTCCGCGCCGCTCGTCAGGATCGCCACCCGCGCCAGCCCCCTCGCCCTGTGGCAGGCGGAACGGGCCGGGGTCCTCATCGCCGAGACGTCAGGCGCCACCATCGACCTGCTGCCGCTCACCACCGCGGGCGACCGCAACCGGCGCGACACGCCCCTCGGCGAGTCCGGCGGCAAGGGTCTCTTCGTCGGCGAACTCGAAGTCGCCCTGGCCGAAGGGCGCGCCGACATCGCCGTCCACAGCATGAAGGACGTGCCGACCCTGCCACCGGCGGGTTTCACGGTGACGACCATCGGCGCACGGGCGGACGCGCGGGACGCGCTGGTCGCCGGGGCCGGCACGTTCGACGCCTTGCCCGACGGGGCGCGGGTCGGCTCGTCCAGTCCGCGACGCCGGGCGCAGCTCCTGTTCGCC
>VXNE01000416.1 GCA_009840715.1 Gammaproteobacteria bacterium | reverse complement strand
GAACAGGTGGTCTACGACGGCATCGCCCGGCAGATCCGGGTGTCCGCCGACACCGTGCGCCGATGGATCGCCGCGTTGAGCGACCTCCACCTGGGCTTTCTCGTGCGCCCCTGGTTCACCAACGTGACCCGCTCGCTCCGCAAGGAACCGAAGTGGTACCTGCGCGACTGGTCGAACGTCAGCGATGCGGGCAAGCGTGCCGAGACCTTCGTCGGCTGCCACCTCGCGAAGGCGGTGGATGGGTGGAACGATCTCGGGCTGGGCGACTTCGAACTGGGCTACCTCCGGGACAAGGAGAAGCGCGAAGTCGACTTCGTCGTGATCCGGAGCGGCAGACCCTGGGTGCTCGCGGAAGTGAAGTACCGGGACGAGTCGTTGAGTCCCCACCTGCGCTACTACCAGGACCAGCTCGACGCGCCTTTTGCGTTCCAGGTGACGGTCGACGCCGACTATGTAGAGCGCGATTGCTTCGCCGAACCGGGCCGACGACCGATCGTTGTCCCGGCACGAACGCTCCTGTCCCAACTCCTGTGAGGCGGCACCGTCCCCTTTGCGTGCACTCTTGCAGCGGCCTTCGCCTCCGACCCTTACGCAAGCGCGGTCTCGAACAGCCTCTGAAAGTCCCCAACCGAGCATGGACGGGGGTTCGTGAACGTGCAGACGTCCCTCGCGGCGTGCTCGGCAAGGTCTGGACCCGCGTCTGCCTGGACACCCATCTCACCGAGGCCCGCGGGCAGTCCGATGGATGCGTTGAGCTCTCGAATGACCTCCGCCGGATCCGCCCCGGCTTCGCAGCCCATCGCGGCATTGAGCCGTGCGTACTTGTCCCCCACGTGATCGCGGTTGAAGTCGAGAATCGTGGGGAGCAGGACCGCGTTCAAGGTACCGTGGTGCAGGCGGAGCGTCTGATCGGCGCCGCAGGCGTGGCTCATGGAGTGGACCGCGCCCAATCCCTTGCTGAAAGCCATGGCGCCTTCGGTGGCAGCCATCATCATGTGCCAGCGGGCATCCTTGTCGCTCCCGTCCTGGACCGCTCGCAGCAGATTGCCTTCCCTGATGCCGCGCTCGATGCCATCGCAGGCCACCGCTTCCGCCGGCGGGTTCACCTGGGGGGAGAGCAGCGCCTCGATGCAATGCGTCATCGCGTCCATGCCGGTTGCCGCCGTCAGGCGGGGCGGCAGGCCAACGGTCAGGCTCGGGTCGCACACGGCGGTGCGCGGGACGAGGTGACGACTCGCGAGGATCAGTTTCTCGCCATTGTCCATGATGATGACCGCCCCACTCGAGACCTCGCTACCCGTGCCCGCCGTGGTGGGGACGGCGACCAGCGGCGCCACGGGGCCAATCTTCGCGGTGCCGCCGAGACCCGCGGTGTACTCCAGCAAGTCGCCTTCGTGCGTCACCGCGAGCGCCACCGCCTTGGCCAGATCCATCGAGGAGCCACCGCCGAAAGCGACGACCCCATCGCACCCCGCCTCGCGATACAGTGCGGCCGCCTCTTCCACTGCCGCCTGCGTGGGGTTTTCCGGGGTTCCGTCATAGATGGTCGGCGCGCGCTCGTTTCCGAGTGCGACGGCCAGTTCCGTGACCATGCCCAGGCCGACCAATCCGCGGTCAGTACAGAGCAGCGGCCGCTCGATCCCCTGCAGCGCCAACACCTGGCCCAGCTTCTGGCTGGCGCCGTGATCGAAGATCGTGTGGGTCAAGAAGGTCAGCGTGGCCATCGAGCGAGTCCCTGAGGTGCGGAAAACGATATGTTATAACGTACCGACAGATGATCGCAGCGGCATCTCACCCTTGAGTTTCCTGGCCGTGTTCCATCGCAGCGGCGGCAGCCACCCCCGGCCAGGCAACGCGCCGCGGTCCGGTCCGCAATGGGGGCGCCCCGGTCAGGTCGCGGGTCTTCCCAATGCGCAACGCATGACGGGCGTGCCATCCGGACCTCGCCGCCGGGCGTGGCGATGGGCCTCCCTTGCCGCACTGGTGCTGTGCGTCGTGCAAGCGGTCGCCGACGCGCACGTGCACGTGGACGAACACGAAGAGGACGCCTGCACGGTCTGTGCATTCTCCGACCCGGGGCATGTCCAGGAGGTCGATGCGATTCGTGCGGAACCGTCGAAGTGGCGCCGGTCAGCCTGCTTCCCGGCGTTCTCGGCCATCCTTCCTCTGCGACCCTACGAGCCCGGCCGGCCCCGCGCCCCTCCCGTCTCCGCCTCCTGACCCCGACGCAAGCAGGCTCTCGCGGTCATCCCCCGCGTGTCCTGTGCATGTTCGTTCACTTGGAGGTGGGCCATGAAACCCAAACAACTGTCCCTGTTCGCAGCGGCACCGTGGCTGGTCGCAGCCGCGATGGCCGCGGGAGCGCCGGCCGAAGAGGCGCCGGGCGTGATCGAGGAGGTCATCGTTCTCGGCGACCGCGTCGAGGAGACGATTCCGCTGGACCTTCAGCAATTCGGTAACCGCGTGGAGGTCATCACGGCGGACGACCTGCGACTCGGCGGCTTCAACGACGTGGCGCAGAGCCTGCAGATGAAGGTCCCCGGACTCTATCTCGCGCCCAAGAACGGCGCGTTCGACTACGTGGGTTGCTCGCTGCAGGGCTCGCGATGCCAGGACATCCTCTGGCTGATCGATGGCGTGAGGATCAACAATCGGCTGTACAACTCCACCAGCCCCCTCGACACCGTGCCCGCCCACATGGTGGAACGCATCGAAGTGCTCTACGGCGGCCAGGGGATCTTCTACGGCACGCAGTCGGTGGCCGGCGTGGTGAACGTCGTGACCAAGCCCTTCTCCGACACTCAAGAGGGTCGGGTCGGGCTTGCGGTGGACGGCAACGACGGCGTCCACGCGAGCCTCGACTATCGAGGATCGGCGGGGGGGCACCAGTTCGTGGTCTACGCTTCGAGCGACGAGGCCGACGGGATTCGGCCGTACAGGAGCGAGGACATCCAACCCAGTACCACCGACCGGGACCGAAGCTACGA
The DNA here is from genome assembly GCA_009840715.1 of Gammaproteobacteria bacterium. Lineage (GTDB taxonomy): Bacteria > Pseudomonadota > Gammaproteobacteria > Pseudomonadales > Azotimanducaceae > VXNE01. Next base: position 9,145 of record VXNE01000416.1, on the reverse strand, counting down.
CATCACCATGCTCGGTCTGAAGTACGCCTACGACATGGGCGAAACCTCGCGCCTGTCGCTCCACTACCAGCACACGGACGCGGAGCTCGACTTCGCGCGCCCCTACCTCAACCACGATACGTTCAATGCGCGCGACGAAGACATCGTGACGCTCAAGTACGACCTGCAGGCGACCGACAACATTGGTCTGTTCGTCAAGGCGTACTCGCATACCTGGGACACCGACTACACGCGGATCTACAACGTCCTGGACGACAACGGAGCCATCACGGGCGGTGTGCGAACCGTGAACGATGGCTCGTACTGGGGCTACGAAGACTACGGGCTGACAGCCATGACGCGTGTCGAAACCGGGGGCGGATTCGACTTTGCGGCGGGATACGAGCACCAGCGCTTTTCCGGCAGCGACGACGTCCTGCTGATCGCGGACCAGACGGAATCGGTGAACGCGTTCTTCGGTCAGATCCGGACCAACGAGAGTCTCCTCGCCAATACGCGGATGGCGCTCGGACTCAGGTACAACAAGCCCAGTGGAGACGGCGAAGTCACCGTCGGCAACTTCAGCCTGCAACACGACTTCAGCGACGCGTTCTATCTTCGCGGCAGCGCGGGCACGTCCTTCCGCCTGCCCGACGCCTGGCAGCTCTACGGTAACGACCCCTGCTGCACGCTGGGAAATCCGGACCTGGAGGGGGAGAAGAGCCGCAACGTCAACGTCGCCCTCGGCGGCCGGAGCGGTCTGCGCTGGGAGGTTGTCGCGTTTCGGCGGGCGGTGGACGACCTCATCGGCGTCGTCGACGGGATGCGCGTCAACACCGATCGTACGGTGGACTTCGATGGCTGGGAGTTGAACCTCGCCTACGAGTTCAATCCGGACTGGACTGCCAGCATCAACTACGTGGCCACGAGCGCGGAGGCGGAGGGCGGAAGCGAACAGATCACCGACGTGCCGGAGAGTACGCTCAAGGCCAGCGTGACACACCGGTCGGCCAGCTCCCCGATCGAGTTCGCCGTATCCCTCGTGCACGTGGGAGACCTCTATGACTCGGTCGGAGGCGGCATCGGTCGCATCGAGCACGGCGGATACACCGTGCTCGATCTCGTTGCAGCCTACCGGTTCGGCGGAGACGGAGACCGTCACCGTATCGGCATCCGGCTCGAGAACGCCCTGGACGAGGACTACGCTTCGTCGCTCGGACGCAGCTTCATGGACATCGACGGCAGTTCCTATCCCTACGCGAACCTGGGGACGCCGCAGACATTCCACGTCGCTTACGCGTATCGGCTGTAACCCGGTCGTCGGTCAACCGGTCGGCACATGATCCGATTACTGTTCCTGATCCACAGGTACCTGGGCATCGCCCTCGGAGCGGTGATCTCCCTTTGGTGCCTGTCGGGCTTCGTGATGATGTACGAGCAGTATCCCGAGCTCGACGACACCGAACGCCTCGCCGGCCTGGAACCGTTGGACCTGACCGCGTGCTGCCGGCTGCCCTCGGATCTCGGCAACGTTGACGTCGATGGTTTCCGGCTGGAGATGATGGCGGGGACTCCAGTGCTCCGCCTGATGGACGGCCGCCGGCAGCACGTCGTCGACCTGCGGGACGGCCAACACCTCCGCGCGTTCCTCCCGGCCGATGCCCGGTCCATCGCAGCCACGGCGGCGCCGGGATACGGCTTGCACGGCACCCCGAGACTGGTCGATGTGCTCGAACGCGACCAATGGACGGTCTACGCCAGCTATCACCCCCACCGTCCACTGTTTCACTTCGCGATGGACGATCCCTCCGGCACGGAGCTCTACGTTTCCAGTACCACCGGAGAGGTCGTCCAGATGACGACCTTCAGGCAGCGGTTCCTGAACTGGATGGGCGCCGTCGTCCACTGGCTCTATCCCACCGCGCTGCGTCAGCACACGGCTGTCTGGGCGCAAGTGGTCATCTGGCTGACCATTGCGAGCCTGTTCCTGACCGTCATCGGCGTCTATATCGGGCTGCGACAGTTCAAGACGCGGCGCAACGGCCACCGCTCGCCCTATCGCGGATCGGCCCTGTGGCACCACTACGCCGGTCTCATCTTCGGTCTCTTCACCTTGACGTGGCTCGTCAGCGGCCTGTTCTCCATGAGCCCGTTCGGGGCCCTGGAAGGCCGCGGATTCCAGGCCGAACACCAGCGGCTGAAGGGCGGGGCCGTGACATACGAGCAGGCGAGCGCGTTCGTGAACGCGATGTCGGCAGATGCCATCCCCGGTTCTACCGTGCGCCTGGACGTATCGATGCTCGGGGGACAGCTCTACGCGCTCGCATTGAACCGGGACGGGCAGCGAATACGTCTCAATGGCGAAACGCTGCATCCGGAGACGCTCTCGGAGGGTTTCTTCGCGCAAGCGGCAAGCACACTGCGGCCCGATATGGCCATCGCCGATGCAGGCTGGCTGACCGAGGACGACGCCTATTACTTCAGCCACCACGACGAGAGACCGCTTCCGGTGTTCCGGATTCAGTACGGGGACGGCGAGAGGTTCTATCTCGATAGCGTCACGGGTGAGCTCTCCTACGCGGTGGACCGCGAGCGGCAGTGGTTGCGCTGGATCTTCCACGCCCTCCACAGGGGCGACTTCGCGGCCGTGGTCCGAAGCCGGCCGGTCTGGGACCTGATGATGTGGGCGCTCATGCTGGGGGTGACCGTTGGCGCCCTCACCGGTACCTGGATCGGCTTCCAACGCGTCGGGAGGGCCGGGAGGAGGACTCTCGGCCCTGCCAGGGACCTGGAGCGCCGCGCCAGCGTCCGGCCGCAGCAGACCGGGTAGCCTTCAACACCTCGGCGTTCAGCCGGCCGACGCTGCCTTGCGCAGGACAACGAGGTTGTCCGTCGCTTGTCCCGCAAGTCCGAAAGCGCCTGCTTCGGCAAGCACCTGTTCGGCAGATGCCGCCCAGCAGACGTAGTCTGTGCGTTGGCGATCGATCTCGATTCCGTCCAATTCCGCAACGTACCTGATTCGCCAATGCTGGCGCGATTCGTCGATACGTTGCGCGGACGCCCAACCCCTGTAGACGACCTGGCCGGCCTGTGCAGTCGCCATGCGTGTTTCGGGCACGTCCTGGGCGACAGGGCATTGAATCTCGATCACGGCGCGTCCGGCCGGTGAGAGCCGAGCGGCCAGCAAGGCCCAGAGCCGCTCACGTTCCCGCGGGCTGAAGTGCACGAGCGTGGCGCTTGCGATCGCGGCCGACACGACCGGCGGCAGGGGGGCGGCCAGGATGGTCATGGGCAGGATGCTCACGCGCCGCCGCAAGTCGGGATCGGACCAGACCCGCGTCATGATCGCAGGCCGCATCGCCGGGTCCGGCTCGACCGCAAGGATCTCCGCCTCCGGCAAGGCTCTTGCGATGAGCTGCGTCGTGAGACCCGTACCGGCGCCGATATCGACCACCGGGTATCCGGCGGTCTCCAGACCTGTCAGCGCCTCGGAGATCTGCGCGTCGACCGCGCCATGCTGCGCGCCGGCCATCGCATCGTAAAACTGGGCCGTGACCGCATATCCGCTCATCAGAAGGTCGACGCCAGGCCCATGCCGACGACGCGCCCGCGCGAGAGCGACACGCCTTCGACGCCCGGTCCGTAAAGCACGCCGTTGATCTCCTGATCCTCGTCGAGGACGTTCCGCGCGAACACGAAACCTTCCACCCTGCCGAACGAGACCCCGATGCGGAAGTCGACATTGTGGTAGCCGTCGAGGTCGAAACTGTCCGCGACATCCGCACCGCGTTTGCCGACATATTGGTGCGTCAACGTCATGAACGGCGACCAGGCGGCGCCGCCCCATGTCGTGGCGCCGCCCCGATAGTCGACCGTCGCAGTGGTGCTGAGCCTGGGCACGTTGGGGATCGGGTTGCCGGCTGCAGCGCCGGAAAAGGCGTCAGCTTCGCGAATCTCGCCGTCGGTCCAGGCAAGTCCTCCGGACAGGGACCAGCTTCGACCCAATGCGACCTCGCCCTGAGCCTCCACACCCCGGCTGCGTGTATCGAGATTGACCGGGACAAACTGAAACGCCACGAAATCCAGCACGAACAACTGCTCGTCCTCGACGTCATTGTAGAAGCCGCTGACTGCAAGACTGGCGCGACCCTCCAGAAGGTCCGCCTTCACGCCCGCTTCATAGGTCCACGAGGAAGATTCGGCATAGTTCGGGCTCGCCACGCCAAAGGCGGCATTCAGGGTCAGCCGCGGAAAGCCGCCGCTCTTGGCGCCTCGCCCAACTGTCGCATAGAGATTGACGTTGCGGGTGGCCTCGAACACCAACGCCAGGCGACCTGTGAACAGATCGAAGTCGGCCTCGCTATCTTCTTCAAAGAAAGCGACGGAGCCGGGAAAACCAACGCCCGCAAAACTCGCATCGAGCGTCTTTTCGTCGCGCGTATGGCGGAAGCCTGCCGTGCCCTTGAACCGTGGACTGAACAACGAAGCCGTCACCTCGCCGTAGGCGGCGTAGGAGTCAATCTTTTGGGTGGCGTCCCGGTCGCCGTTGAGAATGGGCGAGAAGGCCGACCGATTGTCGAGTTCGACCTCGAGATCGGATTGGAAATAGACGAGGCCCGCGGCCCAGGCGATAGCGTCATCCGCGAAGCTGGACAAGCGAAACTCCTGAAAGAAGCGCGTCTCGTCCTCGCTCCAATCCGAGAAGGACAGCGGCGCCAGGAATGCCGACGCCGGCAGACCGAAGAGCGGTCCATAGATCAGGCCGTCGGTATCGTCGGTGACCTGATCGTTCCCGAAGCCGTTGATCGCCGTGATCGAGGTGAATTCAGCGAAACGAAGCGGTTTCTCGACCATGACGCTCGCGCCCCAGGCCGTCCGCTCGACCTCGTTTTCCGGGTCGATTTCGACCACGGGCTCCGACTGCGTTCGCAAGACATAGTAGAAGGGGTTCGAAACGCGGTGGTCGGCGTTGGCGGACAGCGTAATGCGAGGCCCGTCGTCGGTTTCGGGTTCAATGGCGAGGATGCCGCGACCTGAATAGGCGGTCCTGTCGCCGAGGTCGCCGCCCCTGGGTGCGATGTTGTCGATGAAGCCATCGACCGTTGAAGCGCGGAAGGACAGCCGTCCGCTAAAACGCTCGTCTGCAAGCGGGCCGGAGATGGACGCCTCGGCGAGTCCAAAGCCCTGTTCCGCGCCCTCGACCCGCACCCGGGCCTCACGACTGTCCGCAGGCGCGCGTGTCGTGATGTTGATGGCGCCGCCCTGGCTGTTGCGCCCAAAGAGCGTTCCTTGCGGGCCCCGCAGTACTTCGATCCGCTCGAGATCCAGATAGGCGAACTCCGAGGCGAACACCGGTTGGGGCACGCCATCGACATAGGTAACGACGGAGCCATCGTCCGGGCCGATCGCTTGCGACAACGGGCCGATGCCACGCAACTGGAAGTACGCGAATCGTCCGTCGTCAAAGCTCGTCAGGGACAATCCGGGCGCCTGCCGAAAGAGACTCGACGTGTCGTCCACGCGCCGCGCCTCGAGTGTATCTCCACCGAGCACGGTCAAAGCGAACGGTACGTCCCGGGACGCTTCCTCGCGCTGACGCGCCGTCACGACGATCGTCTCCAGCCGGTTGGTTTCATCGGCTTCGGCCGATCGGTCCCCCTCTTGCGCGAGGGCACCGAACGGGGCCGGGAGAATCAGAACCGCTACCGCAGCAGCGGCAATGGGGAGATTGCGCATGGACCTCTCGACGCCAGGTTGCAGCGTTTCAAGTTAGCGCGCGAACGCTCAGCCCGTGGGCGTCAGACGGGAGAAAAACCGTTGTCGATCGGGAGAAATCAATGGCCCGCGCGACGGATCGCGCTCGGCGGGCAGCCAGTTTGCCGTCGAAAGGCGGCCGAAAAGGACCGGACGCACCCATAGCCGACCTCTCGCGCGGCCAGGGAAACGGTCATCCCCTGCTGGAGCAGCGACGTCGCATGCGCCATTCTGCGACGTGAGACGTAAGCGAAGATGGTCGTGCCGAGCGTTGCCTTGAAGGCTCGCTTCAAAGTGAACTCATTGGTGCCGACAGTCCTGGAGAGTTCGGCAATCGTCGGAGGATTTTGCAACCGACTGTCGAGATGATCCCGCGCAGCGAACGCAATCGCGCGATGGCGAGGCGGAATGCGGCGTCGGTCTCCCGCACCGCCCGACAGGCTGGCAACTTGTCCCGCGAGCAGGTCGAACGCACACGATTCGAGATAGAGACGTCTCGCAGCGTCGCCATAGGGCGTGGTGAACATCGTTTCCGCCTTCGTCGTCGCGGCTGCCGTAAGCGGCGCGAGCCTCGCAATCCCGGTAGCTTCTCCCACCCGCTTGAGGATGTCGCGAGCCCCCTTTGGCAGCGCGAGGCCGTCAGCGAAAAAGCCCTCCGCGATGTGCGGTTCGAATCGAATGGATACCGTTCGAAACCCCTCCAGTGGCAGAAGGAACTGCGACGTGGACCCACGCGGGGCGGCGCATGTCCAGACGTCCAGGGCGCGCGTTACGAAGCGGCAGTCTTCCGTCTCGAAGGTCGCGCCGCCCCTCAAGTGAAAGCCGAAGCCAAACGTGTCCTCGGGCTCGGTGAACCTGAACGACCGAGGCGCGCCCGGGCTGAATCGGCTGAGGATAAGGGTCGCGCCGCTTCGCAGCTCCAGCGTTTCAACGGATTGACCCGCCTTTTGCCGCGGCGCCTCCCAGTCCTCCGGCGGCGCAGCATGGGAATGAAGGTCCCCGACCGTCATTTGCCTGCCATCCCGCAGCACATGGTCTCGGCGTCAGCGCCGCGGCGACCCGGTATCAGAAGCGCATGCGCAGTCCCGCTTCGATCGTGCGTCCCGCCTGGGGCGCCAGGTCCTTGACGACGGACGTGTGCAGCCGCTGTTCGTCGTCGGTGAGGTTGCGCCCGGCAAGGTACAGGTCGACGGTCATGTCGGCAGGGCGGAAACGCCACGCGATGCGCGCGCGCAGGTCGTCGTAACCGTCCGTCGGCAACTCGAACTCGGCGACGTCGTCCTGATCGGCAGCCCGCACGTAGTCCACGTTGGCCCGCAGGCGGTCGCTCGTGAACTCGAGGGACACGCCGACCCGGTCCGGCGGCATCAGCGGCAGGTTGTCGTTGCCGGAGACGTCGATTTCCGGCGAAACCATGTCGAAGAAGGCGCCCAGGTCGAGACGCCCGGCGCCCCACTCGCCGACGGTCATGCGGCCTTCCACCTCGAAGCCGGCGAAGGTCGCGTCGGCCTGGGCGTACCGGCGGACGTCGAAGCCTTCCCTTTCCTCGTCCGTCGCGGCCTGATAGATGAAGTCCGCGAAGTCCGTGTAGTAGAAGGTCCCCCGCAGGGACCAGCGGTCGCGGCCGCCGCTGATCGTGGCCGCCAGGTTCCGGGCCTGCTCGTGGTCGAGCCCGGGATCCCCGATCTCGAAAACGCCCGTGCCCGGGTGCGGACTGTCGGAGAAGAGTTCCTCGCCCACCGGAGCACGCGACGAGTAGTCGGCCACCAGCGTGCCCTCCCAGCCCTCGCCGAGCGGCACGATGAGTCCGAGCGAAGCGCTGCCACCGCTGAAGTCGCGGCTGCGGCCGTGCGCGGGGGCGTGCTCGACCCGGTCGTAACGCAGGCCCGCCTCGAGCCCGAGTTCGCCAACGGGGCGCTCGCCGACCCAGAACAGGCCGGCGGACGACGTGTCGACGGGGGGCGTGAAGGCTTCTTCGCCAACCACCGAGAACTCTCGGTCGCCGAGTTGGAGCCCGAGGGCGCCGCTCCAGCCGCCGGCTGGACTATGCGTCAGTTCCGCGCGCGCTTCCCAGGCCTCGTTCGAGAAGACCGTGCCCACCTCGCCGGCTTCGTTCTCCGCGTGTTCGTAATCGTTGATGCCCAGGCGGAAGTTCAGGTTCTCGAAGCCGCCGAACGGGTCCTCGAGGCCGGCCTCCAGGTCGACGCGCGTCTGCTCGAGGTCGACGACGGGAGGGGCCTCGTCTTCATGCTCCTGCAGCGCCTCGTCTTCGTGGTCGTCGTGGTGCTCCTCCTCGTCGTGGTGCCCCTCTTCGTCGTGGTGGCCTGCCTCTCCGTGGTGGTCGTGGTGGCCGTGGGCATGGCTATGGCCGGGGATGCCGTACTCGGAGTCGAGGCGACTGACGGCCAAGCCGACGAAACCGTTGTCGCCCACGAAGGAGAAGCCGACCGAGCCGCCCCGGACCTCGAGGCCACTACCGGGAAGGTGCCCGCGGACCTCCTCCTCGTCTCCATGCTCGTCCTCGTGCTCGTGCTCGTCCTCGTGCCCTTCGTCCTCGTCGTGGTCATCCGCCTCGTGGTCATCATGGTCGTCGCCGTGCTCTTCGTCGTCGTGGTGTTCTTCCTCATCCTCCAGGGCGCGCATGGCCGCGGACTCGGCGAACCCGGGGATGTCGTAGTCGTCCGCCTCCCGGGCGAACGCGTCGAGGTGCCACGCAACGTTGCCCCCGCCACCGTCCAGCCGGAAGGACCCGTTCCTGCCGTCGCCGTTGTCGGAGCCGCGCAGGTCGAGGGTGCCGCGGATCCGCTCCGGCACTTCGCGCGGGATGCGGCCCGTGTGGACATCGACCACGCCCCCGATCGCGCCCGAACCGTAGAGCAGAGTCGCCGGACCTTTCAGGACTTCCACGCGCTCGGTAACGAAGGGGTCAACCGTGACCGCGTGGTCGCCGCTGCTGACGGAAACGTCGAGCGTGTCGATCCGTTCCTCCATGACGCGGACGCGCGCGCCGCTGAGGCCGTGGATGACCGGGCGTCCCGCACCCGCACCGTAGGAACTGTTGTGGATGCCCGGCTCGTTGCCCACGGTAGCGCCGATGTTGTCCACGGCTTTGCGCTCGAGTTCGTCCGCTTCCATTACGTCGCTCGGCTGCGCGAGGCCGTCCCGCGCGAGCGGGTGTGCCCGGACGACGATTTCCTCGATGACCCCCGACTCTTCCCCGGCAACGGCTTCTTCTTCACCTAGCGCCGCTGGCGCCAGCCACGGTGCCACTGCCAGCAGGGGAATCAGTTTGCGTTTCATTGCCCATCTCCGAACGAACGAACAGGTGCGCGACACCGGGACCCGCCGCGCGCGCTTGCATGCGTTGTGGTCAGGAGACGGGAGGGGCGCGGGGCCGGCCGACCTCATAGGG
>VXNE01000109.1:9473-12193 GCA_009840715.1 Gammaproteobacteria bacterium | reverse complement strand
CCCCTACGAACTCGACGCGAGAGCCAACTGGCGTGGCCGGTGTCGATCTTCCTGCGCGCCGGTGCGGCGCCGGCCACCGTGGCGCTCGGTACCGAGCGCGGGCGCTATCTCACCTTCGACTTCCTGGCGTGCCGGCTCTACGCGATGGACGCCCGGGTGGAGGAGAACAAGACCATGGCGGGAATGATCCAGCGAGCGCACGACGAGGGCATGCGCCAGGGACGCGCCGAAGGCATCCGCGAAGGCCGCGCCGACGTTCTGGAGCAGCTGTTGCGGCGGCGTTTCGGTCCGCTTGCGCCGGCCGTTACGGACAGGTTGCACAATGGATCGGCGGCCGATCTGGAGGTCTGGACCGAGAGCCTGCTCGACGCCCGCACGTTGGACGACGTATTCGATCGGAGCCCCCTGGAGTAGCGACTCGGGGCGTAGTGGGGTTCCTCAACCCGCGGCCCAGCGCAGTCTCACCGGACTGTCGCGCGCGGGCCAATTCACAGCGATGCCGCTGCCGATCAGCAGCTCAAAGATCGGATCCTCGGGGTCGAAGCTGTCGAACGGTACGGCGTCCAACACCTCCGCACGCTCTGCCGCCGAGGTAAGGAGCCGGGCGCGTCCGGTGATCTGGAACTCGAGGTCGTCGGCGCCCACCTGGGCGTGCAGCGCATAGCGGGGATCGCGCTGGAGTTGCGGCACCTTGGGCGTGCCCGCGCTCGCGAGCACGTACAGTCCCGCGCGCGTGAACACCGGACAGACCGGTGCAACCCGCGGCGCGCCGCGGCGATCGGCCGTCGCCAGGATCGCCACCTCGCCCCGGTCCGGGTGATAGAGCAACCGCCGGCCAACCGCGGCGATGTCGGGCGCCGCCCGGTGGAACTCGGGCCACCTGAGCAGGTTCATTAGCCGGATGCCCGCCCTGATGCGTTGACCAAGTCAGTCGGGCCAGTAGCGCCGGTCGAGCAGCCGCCCCCACTCCTCGTCATAGGGATGCACCTCGTGGACACGCCGCGCGCCGCGGTAGACGGGTCTGCCTTCGTTGGCCCACCGGAAGATCGAGCCTTCCAGGTTGAAAACGTTGGCCACGCCTCGCGCGAGCAGCCGCTCGGCCAGATCCGACGAGCGATGACCGACAGAGCAGTAGACCACGACGGTCGACCGCCGATCGAACCCGGACAGTGCGTCGAGCGCGGCGGCGAGCGTCTCCGTTCGCACCGCGCCCCGCAGTTGTCCGACCTCGTACTCCGCCTCGCTCCGGGCATCGAGCAGCAGCACGCTCGCGGGCTCCGAGTCAAGGAGCCCCGCGAGGCGCCGCGTGGTCATTTGCGGGACATTGGGGAAGTCCTCGCGAACCTCGTGCAGGACATCCCGCCAGGCCCGCGAATCTGGCGCGGCATCCGGCGTGTCGACACCGGCACTCGTCGAGTCGCCGCACGCCGCCGACAGCAGCAACGCCGCCATGAGCAGCGCCGCGCCGAGGCCCGGCGCGCGAATCGTCGCTATGCGAACGTGCACACGCCCTGGTCGAGCACCACGGCGCCGTCCTGGTTGGTGGTGCGGAAGAGCGCCTGGCCGCCGTTGACCCACATCGACACCGTCAGCGCGTCCCCGGGCATGACCGGCCGCGAGAAGCGCCCGTTCATCGACCGGAACCGGGACGGGTCGCCGTCGCAGAGCGTGTGCAGGAGCGCGCGCCCGGTGAAGCCGTACGTGCACAGCCCGTGGAGGATCGGCTTGTCGAAGCCGCCCATGGCCGCGAACGACGGGTCGGAGTGCAGCGGGTTGCGGTCGCCGGAGAGCCGGTAGGTGAGGGCCTGGTCCTCGCGGGTCTGGTAGGTGACCTGGTGGGTCGGTTCGGCGTCGGGGAACTCGACCTTCGCCGACGGCCCGCGGTCGCCGCCCCAGCCGCCTTCGCCGCGGCAGAACAGGGTCGAGCGGGTGCGGATCAGGGGTTCTCCGGTCGCCGTGTTCACGCCCTCGGACTCCATCTCGATCAGGGCCGCGTTGCCCTTGTCCCAGATGCCCGCGATCCGGCCGCGGCTCTCGATCTCGCCGTCGGGCGGGATCTCGCCCAGCAACTCGATGCCCTGCTCGCCGTGCACCATGAGCGCGGGGTTGAAGCTGCCGACCTTGCCCAGCGGCGCGCCGCCTCCGCCGATGATCACCGCGAAGGTCGGGAAGACGCGCTGCGGCGTGTCCTTCGTGTTCTCGGTCGTGAAGGCGAGTTCGTCGGTCCCCGCGCCGATGCCGACGGCGTAGAGCAGCGCGTCCTTGGACGTCCAGTTGCGGGTCGAGGGTCCGCCGGTCTCGCCGACGGCATCCGGATTGATGGGCATGCTTCCTCCCGAGGTCAATTTCGCTCGCACGATAAACGATGCGAGAATGGCGGGGAAGCATCCCGCACCGGTCATTGGCGTCGTAGTGCGTCTCGGGCGCCGGGGTGCATACCACTTCCACGCGAGGGGGAGGACATGGAACGCTCATTGCGCGGGCGCGTCGCCGTGATCGGCGTCGGGGAGACCGAGTACTACAAGCACGGTCAGTCGCCGGACCCGGAATTCAAGCTGGCGCTCAAGGCGATCCTGGCGGCCTGCGAGGACGCCGGCATCTCGCCGAAGCAGGTGGACGGCTTCGCGTCCTACTCCAACGACCGCAGCGACCCCTCGCGGCTCGCGGCGGCCCTCGGCATCGACGACCTGCGTTTCGCGAACATGCAGTGGGGCGGCGGA
>VXNE01000109.1:0-9463 GCA_009840715.1 Gammaproteobacteria bacterium | reverse complement strand
ACCCGCCGACCCCCGAGATCTCCACGCGTAAGATCGTCGGCAGCGTCTTATGTGAATACTAGACAGGGGGGGCGGCGGAGGCGGTGGCGGGTCCGGCGCCATCGGCAACGCGGCGGCCGCGATCGCGACGGGGATGGCAGAGTGCGTCGTGGTCTTCCGGGCGCTCGCCCAGGGACAGTTCGGCCGCTTCGGCCAGGGCCCGCGGCGCAACGTGATCGCCGGGGACACGGCGCACACGGTGCCGTACGGGCTGATGTCCGCCGGGCAGATGTTCGCCATGAAGGTCAAGCGTTTCATGCACGACCACGGCGTCGAGCAGCCGGCGCTCCGGGCCATCTCCCTCGCGTCCTATCACCACGCGCAGAACAACCCGCGGGCCGTGATGTACGGCCGGCCCCTCACCGAAGAGAAGTACGACAATTCGCGCTGGATCGTGGAGCCGTTCCACCTCTTCGACTGCTGCCTCGAGAACGACGGCGCCGCGGCCATGGTCCTGGTGTCCGCGGAACGGGCCGCGGAGGTGGAGCACGCCCCCTGCTACCTGCTCGGCGCCGTGAGCGGCTCGCACCACCGGGCGGGCGCCTCGGTGCACAACGCGCCGGACTACGCGACGAGCGCCTTCAAGACGGTGGCGCCGAGGCTGTACGACATGGCCGGCGTCGGCCCGGACGACATCGACGTGCTGCAGTCCTACGAGAACTTCACCGGCGGCGTGCTGATGAGCATCGTCGAGCACGGCTTCTGCGAACCCGACGGCTGCAACGAGTTCTTCGTGAAGGACAACCTGATCGCGCCGGGCGGCAAGCTGCCCACCAACACGAGCGGCGGCAACCTTGCCGAGTGCTACATGCACGGCCTCGGGCTCAATATCGAAGCGGTGCGGCAGGTGCGCGGCGCGTCCACCAGCCAGGTTCCGGACGTCGATGTCTCGATGGTCATCTCGGGGCCGATGGTGACGCCGGTGAGCTGCTGCATCTTCGGCTCGGAGGCGACGCTGTGAGCTACCTGCACCCCGGCCTGCCGAAACCGGTTCCCGCGCCGGACGGACTCGACGCGCCGTTCTGGGAAGCGGCGCGCGAGGGCGTCCTGAAGCTCCAGCGCTGCAAGGCGTGCGGTCAGTGGCAATGGGGTCCGGAGTGGATCTGCCACAACTGCTTCAGCGACGACCTCGAGTTCGTGGAGGTGGAGCCGCGCGGCCGCATCTACAGCTACGAGCGCGTCTGGCATCCGGTGCACCCGGCGCTCAAGGAGCAGGGACCTTACCTGATCGTGCTGGTGGAGTTCCCCGACCACGACAACGCGCGGATCGTCGGCAACCTGCTGGGCGATCCGGAGCAGGAGGTTGCGATCGGCGCGCCGGTGCGGGCGGTGTTCGAGCATCACCCCGACGACGAGCCGCCGCACACGCTGGTGCACTGGACCGTCGAATAGGCCCGGGGCGCGCAGCCTGAAACGCGCATCGGAGCGGCCCCGGGTAGCGCCGTCCCCGGACACCGACGGCCCCGCCACCGTCCTGGCGGTCATGCGCGGTATCGCGCTACCCGTCTACGTTCCGTCCTTCTTCTCCGCCATCGCGCAGAACGCGGTGCAGATCCTGCTGCCCCTCTACGCGCTGGAGATCGGTGGCGGAGCGGCGCTGGCGGCGGCCGTGGTGGGGCTCCGGGGCGCGGGGACGATGCTGGGCGACGTGCCGGCGGGCATGCTCGTCACCCGCATCGGCGACCGCGGCGTCATGATCGCCGGCCTCCTGGCTGTCACGTTCGCGACCGTCGCCGCGGCGTTGGCGACGGAAGCGACCCTGCTGTCCTTCGCGGCGCTCGGGTTCGGCGCCGGGGTGGGGGTGTGGCTCCTCGCCCGGATGTCGTTCATCACGGACACGGTGCGGCTCGAACAGCGTGGGCGCGTGATCTCGGTCATGGCGGGGCTGCAGCGCGCCGGCGCCCTCGTGGGCCCGCTGATCGCGGGTATCGGTGCAGAGGCCCTGGGCTACCGCACGGTGTTCGCGGCCGCCGCCGTGCTCTTCGCCGTATCGCTGGTCCTCGTCCTGATCTTCGCGAGCCCGGCGCCGCGACTACCGCATACCGCGGGTCACGTGCGGCTCGCCCAGGTCGTCAGCACGCATCGGCACACCTTCACGACCGCCGGCAGCGTCATGGTCATCCTCATGTTCCTGCGCGCTGGACGCCTGCTGATGATTCCCCTCGTCGGGGCGACCATCGGGCTTTCGGCCGCCGAGATCGGCATCGTGTTCAGCCTCTCGGCGGCGGTGGACATGGTGATGTTCTATCCGGCCGGGCTGATCCTCGACCACCTCGGACGCCGTTGGGCGCTGGCGCCGGCGATGCTGCTGCTCGGGGCGGGACTCGCCTTGCTGCCGTTCGCCGACGGGTTCTGGGGCTTCGCGGCGGCGGGCGTCCTCGCGGGACTCGGCAACGGGTTCGGCACGGGCATCTTCATGACCCTGGGGGGCGATCTCTCGCCGGAGCGGGGGCGTGGAGAGTTCCTCGGGGTGTGGCGTCTCGTCGGCGATCTCGGCGCGGCGGTGGGGCCTTTCATCATGGGATCGGTCGCTCAATGGGCATCGCTCGCGGTCGCGTGCGCCGGCAGCGGGGCGATGGCGCTGGTCGGCGTCGCCCTCCTGGTGGCGACGGTGCCCGAGACCCTGCACCGGCGCGCTACCATGGAACGCGCGCCTCCGTGACCCGGGAGGGCTCCTTCTCGTGACCCAGGTTGCTTTCGGTCTCAACCGGCTCGATCTCCGCTCACCCGAGCGGTTCGCGGCGGACGCCGCGCGCCTCGAGTCCCTCGGCTGGAGCTACGGCTTCATCCCGTCGTCGCCGCTCCTGGTGCTCGACCCGTACGTCATGCTGGCGGAAGGTCTGCGGAACACGCGCCGGATCGTGCTCGGACCGCTGATCGAGAACCCGGTGATGCGCCACCCGGCCGTGATCGCCGGTTCCATCGCCACCGTGGACCGCCTCGACCCGGGGCGCACCGTACTCGGCATGGGGGTGGGCGACACGGCCGTGCGGTTGATGGGCAAGCGGCCCGCGACCGTGGCGGAGCTGGAAGATGCCATCCGCACCATCCGGGGGCTGAATGCCGGCGAGCGCCTGACCGTGAACGCGGCCAGGCCCGCGGTCCTCAGGCATGCGGCCCGTGTACCGGTTTGGGTCGCTGCCCAGGGCCCGAAGACGTTACGCATGGCCGGGCGCGTCGCGGATGGCGTGTTCGTCCGGGTCGGGGTGCACGAGACGAACCTGCGCCTCGCCGTCGAGGCCGTGCGTGCGGGAGCCGCCCAGGCGGGGCGAGATCCCGACGAGATTCGTATCGGCTGCGTGTTCCACACGGTCGTGGACGACGACGCCGACCGCACCCGCCGCATCGGGCGGGCGGTTGCCGCGGGCTACTACGAGTACTCGCCGATGCTCTTCGACCACGTCGGCGTGGCATGGGAGGGGCCGGACGTGGAAGTCCTGAAACGACAGGTGTGGCCGGATTTCCATCACGCTCGGGACCTCGAGGCGGCGGGCGAGGTCGTGTCCTTCCTGCCGGAGGCGGCGGTGGATGCGTTCGCGTTGCACGGGCGGTTTCCCGCGATCGTGGAGCAGATTCGGGCGATCCTGGGCTACGGCCTGCCCATCGACATCGTTGTTCCACACCCGATGCCGACGCCGGCGCCCCGGGAGGACGGAGGCTTCGACTATGCGAGGGCGTTCGCGGAGGCCGTGTTCCCGGCGTTCTAGAAAACGCGGTGTGCGCCGTCAGAAGAAGACGAACATGCGCACTTCGCAGCTCTCGCGCGGCGGCGTCGTGGCGTCCTGCGTCGGTAGGCGGAACGCAGTGTGTGCGGTGAACCGGGCACGGCCGTCCGTGGCGGAGTCGTACACCTTGAACAGCAGCGCCTCGTCCGGCGTCATGCGGGGGAACCAGTAGAAGCGCTGGCGCCGATGCCAGGCGATTTGCCAGGTCTCCCCCACGCGCCCGGGCGAGATGCGGTTGACCGGGATGAGATCGGCCTCGCGAATGGTGCGGGCGTCCGCGATCGCGATGGGATCGGCCTCGATCAGCCGCCGGATGGGCCGCCAGACCTGGACGATGGCGAAGCGCCGTTCGAGCAGCGTCTCTGCCTCGTCCGGCAACAGGTCGCGCATGCGCTTGCGCGAGGACCAGTGCGTGTAATCGTTGTGCACGCCGTACGCCGGTTCGCGCACGCCCCGTGCGGCGCGCACGGCCTCGTCGCCGTGGCGGACCGTGTGGTCGAAGAGGAACGCCCGGCTGCCGCCGGTACGTTCGAGGACCAGTGCGGACACCTGCGCGTAGTAGACCTCGGCCACGGCATTGGCGTCGTTCCAGTCGACCGCCGGATGCGGGTGTTGGAGGAGTTCGAAGCCGTGGGTGTCCAGGGTCGCGGGCTCGGTTCGCCCGTCGTGGACCGTCACCGCATGCTCCGCGGACCTAGCGAAACGCCCGTTCCGGGGGTCGATCTCGTGGGACTGGCGGGCGCCCGTGTCGACGCCGAAGCGGAGCGTCGCCTGAACGTCGTGGGCGGTCGTCGGATGCGATCGGGT
This sequence comes from Gammaproteobacteria bacterium, assembly GCA_009840715.1. GTDB lineage: Bacteria > Pseudomonadota > Gammaproteobacteria > Pseudomonadales > Azotimanducaceae > VXNE01. The sequence goes on along the minus strand of VXNE01000109.1, from coordinate 4,892 downwards.
GGCGGCCGCGTTCATGTCAAGGCAGGAGGCCCCCTCCCTCGCCCGTTCCTCCGCGACGACCTCCGCCATCCCCTCCCACTCGTGCCACATGTTGCAGAGCGCGTACTTGGAGCGCTCCCACGGGTCGTTGCCATCCTCGTATTCGAGCCACTCGCCCATCTGGCCGCGGTCCGGATGGTCGGACACGCCGTTGGCCACCTTGTCGGGCTGACGGTTCTTGTTGCGGATGCGGAAGATGATGTTCTTGCGGGACTCCGTCCCGTGCTCGTTGCGGGTCCCCGAGTGCGGGATGTGGTACGACGTGATGCAGGCGTCCCCCGGCGCCATGAGGATCTGGGTCGGCCGCGGCCAGCGCTTGCCGTCGGGCGTGGACTCGGAGGTCTCGTCGAGGAACTGGTCTCGAACCGCCTCGGGCAGGTAGACCAGCCCGCAGCGGTTCGGCGCGTCGTAGTTGATGCGGGGCCAGCCCGGGCCCTCCGGGCCGACGTGCCCGTTCGTTTCGTACTGCCAGCGGAAGAAGCGCTCCGTCGCGTGATGCGCTCCCCGCAGCAGGGCGGTCTGGCCGCGCCCTTCCACCGTCTGGTCGCTCAGGCACACGAAGACGAACGCCGTGAAGCTACCGTTGCCCAGCGTCATCTCGGGATCCTGGAACATGGGCACCATGTTGTGGCCCATTACGTCCGGGCTGCGCCCGAGGTCCCCCTTCGGTCCGGAAGCGAAGTAGCGGTGGTAGATCTCCCCGGGCGTCCCTTCCTGCACCTCCTGCGGGGCGGAGATCGTGATCAGGCCGTCCATGTGGGTCTGTGCCCCGTAGTAGGGCATGTCACGGTCGGGGTAGCCGAGGTTGTTGAAGTGCTCGCCGGGCTCCGAACGCTTGATCACGCCTACCTGGCAGTGCGTGGGCGGGTCGAAGGGTCCCATCGCCTCGTGGAGGATCGGCGTCACCGAGGACGCGTTGACGAGGTCCGTCATCTCGCGCTCCGCGGACAGGCTCTCGCCCTTCTTCGCTCGGCGGATCCGTGCCAGCGCGGCTTCCACCAGCTCGGGCGCCACGGCGTTCCGCACGACCACGTAGCCGTCGCGGTAGAGCGCGCGTTTCTGCTCGAGGCTGAGGACGGCGGGCGTGGCGGAGACGTTCATGCGGGGGACCGGACAACGGCGAGCGGGCACCATAGCCACGCCTCGTTGACCGCGCAAGCGCCCAACGGGCGACCCGATGGGCCGCCCTGCGTCCGAGGGGACCTCAGCCGCACCCGTCCAGCAGCGCCTTGACCATGGAGCCGCCGGGCGTTGCGAACTCGCCGCGGGAGTACGTGAAGTGACCGAAGCCCACGTCATCGTCACGGAAGTTCACGTTGACGCCCTCCTTCCCCCGGAACATCTCCGCGAGCCACCGGCCGATCTCCGGGGGGCACAGCGTCTCGTCGGCCGCGTGCCAGATCACGACGTTTCGAGTCTCGATGACGCGGGGGTCGAAGCCCCACTCGTAGCAGACATCTCTGGCGGACTCCCAGGCGCCGCCGATCACGCCCCGCGCCGCCCCCCGCTGCGCGCTGTCCCCGACGTGCCGCAGCAGGGAGGCGTCCGCGTGGATATTGCGGCCGTCGCGCCGCAGCGCCTGCAGGGGCAGCCAGGGCGCGAAGGTCACGACGCTCAGGTGCATCACCGCGAAGTACCACCCCATGTACCACTTCCGAAGCTTCCCGGTGGAGGGAAGGGCTTCCATGCCGATGCCGCCTTTCAGGCCCTCCTCCTTCGACACGTCTATGGGAAGGAAGGGGGCGTAGAGCCCGAGGCCTTCGCAGCGGTCGCCGAAATACCACGCCGCCGCCATCGCATGCGGATTTCCCTGCGAGTGGCCGGTGATCATGAACCTGTCCACGTCTTCCACTGCGAGGACCGGGGCAAGATCGTCCCGTGGCCAGTCCTTCACCTTGCGGCCCGGCTGCATGTCGCTGTAGCCGAACCCGGGTAGGCTGATGGCGATGCCGCGGACGCCGAGGCCCTCGCAGATGGGGGCGTTCAGCCTCGCCTGCTCCCGGGCCTCCATGCCGGAACCGTGCATGTTCACCACGACCCTCGCGTCGGGGTCTGGCGGGCCGTACGTGAAGTACTCGACGATGCGCCCGTCGGCCGTGGTCACGTACTTGCCGCCTTCGGCCGCGAGCGCCTCGGGGTCGAACGGAAGCTGCCCCCGCCGCTTCAGGTACAGGCCGAAGGCGACGGCGGCGAGATAGAGCGCGAGGCCCGTGGCGGCGATGGCTCCGAGAATCTGGGCGGCAAGCAGCACGGCCCTAGTGTCGTGTCCCGTAAGTTCCTGATACTTCAGAGTTCGCCCTGCGCGTCAATGCAAGGCGTGGTCCGAAGGGAATATCGGGCCGCCCGGAGGGCGCATTGGCAAGGACCACAACGCGGCAGTGGCGTGCAGGGCGAACTCCCGAAGGGCGCGCCCCGGGGAGCGCGAGGGCGGCCCGCGCAGGGGCCCGCCCCTCGCATGAAGAGTCCGGCCTGTGGCGGTGTTGCGCCCCTTGGCAATGGGCCCACCATTCCCTGCGGGGAACGCGCCTTGCCACAGACCCCGTGGGACGCGCTGAAGCATTAGGAACTTACGGGACACCACACTAGTACCCCACGATCTTCTCGTCCCGCAGCCGCACCACCTCTTCGGCCTCGAGTCCGAGCACGTCGAACAGCACGCGTCCCGTGTGTTCCCCGATCATGGGCGAGGGTCCGACCGGGGGCCGTTTGCCGGCCGCCGTGATCACCGGCATGCCGGTGCAGTGCCGAGTGCCTGAACTTGGCGACCGCACCGACGGGAAGAAGCCGGACTCGACCTCGCCCAAATCCGCCCCGGTCACCGCGCGCGAGGCCGGGAGGCCCGCGGCGCGCAAGGTGGTTTCCGCGGCCTCGACGGAACGTTCGGCGGCCCATGCCGACAGGGCTTCGTCCAGCGCCGCGACGTTGTCGAGCCGACCCCCGGCCTCGCGGTACGCGGGGTCGTCCAGTGCCTCGAGGCCAGCGACGGAACACAGCTTGAGCCACTGGTCGTCGTCCTCCACCGCGAGCGCCACCCAGCGCTCCTCGTCCCCCGCGTCCTGGCACCGATAGCAGCCGTGCGGCGCCATGTCCGGGCTGAAGTTGCCGCGCCCGGTCACCTCTGCCTCGGAGAAGTGCTGCTCCACGTAACGGTCGCCGATGAGGTAGGCGGCGGCCTCCACCTGGGCGGCGTCGATGTGGCACCCCTCGGCGGGACGTTGCGCGAGTGCGCCGAGTACGGCGACGAGCGCCTGCTTGCCGGCGATGTGGTCGGGGTGGTTGAGGGTCGTGCCTACCGGGTAAGGATCGTCCGGGTGCGCCCACTGGTGGGTGACGCCGGAGATGGTCTGCAGGTTCGGCCCGAAGGTCTGGAAGCCGTCGTAGGGGCCCTTGCCGAGTCCCTGGCTCGACAGGTACACGACGTTCTCGCGGATCCTGCGGGCGGACTCGTAGTCGAGCCCCCACTTGGGCACGACGGTCGTGCGCATGTTCTCCATGATGACGTCGCACTCTGCCGCGAGCCGGTGCGCCAGCTCCACCCCTTCGGGCCGGGAGAGGTCGATGGCGACGCTCTCGACGCCGAGGTTCAACTGGTTGAAGGTCGGACTGTTGTCGATGTCGCTCTCTCCGCCGAGCCCGGCGCGGCGCAGGAAGTCCGGGTACACGCGCGACTCGACCTTGAGTACTTCGGCGCCGAGACACGCGAGCACCGACGCAGCCTCGGGAACGACCGCGCCGACCCCGAGTTGCAGGACGCGCAGTCCGGCGAGAGGGCGCTCGTCGGCAGAGGCGTCCGCCACCCCTTCCGTCGCGGAAGGGCCGGGCGTGCGGACCGGCTCGTCGAGGAGCGTGCGGGCGTAGTCGTCGTGCTCGCCGAAGGCGGGGGCGGCCTCGATCGGCACGTTCAGTTCGGTGGGGTCGAGCCGGTGCGGTGGACGTATCAGCTCCATGATGCCGAACTCCGGATCTTCCACGGCGGCGATGACCTCGCGCTCCCGCACGTGCGGGTCGTCGCGGAAGTCGGACAGCGTGTACAGGGGGGAAGCCGTCAGCCCCCGCTGCTGTCCGCCGATGAACACTTCCTCCACGGTGCGCTGGCGAATGAGGTCGTCGCAGACGAGCTTGAGCGCGTCGAAGTTCTGGATGCGGAAAGCCAGGTCGCCCCACGGACCCGACACGAGTTCTTCCGGGCGGTCGAGCAGGTCGACCAGCGCTTCCCACTGCTTGGGGGTCGCGGCGAGTATCCGTACGTGGCCGTCCCTTGCCTCGTGGATCGGGAAGCCGCCGGGTCCAAGTCGCGCGCTGAGCGTACCCTGGCCATGCGCGTGTGTGTCGTAGGCCACCAGCGTCCGCGACCAGGGCGTGATGCTCGCCGTTGCCGCTTCGTGGTACGGGATCTCGTAACGCACGGGCCGGTTGCTGCGGCGGTGCCGCAGGAGCCCCGCGGCCGCCATGATCGCCGCGTACACGCCCGCCCCGTCGAGGGGGAGCCAGGACGGTGCATTGCAGGGGGGCTGGTGGGGCCAGCCGCTCGACGACAGGCCACCGCTCGCGGCGAAGCCGACGATGGACGAGATGCCGAGTCCCACGGGATCGGTGACGGTGACCGCGACCGGGGCTTCGGTGCCGGCGTCGAGCGCGCGAAACGGAGATCCGTCGGCGTCGAGGACCACGTCGGCCCGCGCACAGAGCCCGCGGAGCACGGCGACGTCGTCGGCGTCGTCGGGATCGATGACGACGCTCTTCTTGTTGGTGTTGCGCGCGAGGAACGCGACGCTGCCCCGGGTGGACTCGCCGGAACCGGGCACGCGCGGCCGACGTCGCCGCGCCAGAGCGCCATCGGGCGGTTCCACCAG
>VXNE01000328.1 GCA_009840715.1 Gammaproteobacteria bacterium | reverse complement strand
CCCAGACGCCGAACAGCGCGAGCACCGCGACCCCGATCCAGGGCACGAGTTCGAACTGCGGCGGCAGCGTGTCGGACGCGATCGCGTAGCCGACGTTCGCCCAGAACGTCAGGTAGAGCAGCTCGCAGAACATGATGAAGAGCATCGACGAGCCGACCTCCCAGCCGGCGACTCCGTGCCGGCGGTTGAGGTAGAGCGCCATGGCGCCCTTGCCCACCTGCTCGTTCACGATCGAGATGATGTAGGCGCTGGCGCGCACCGGCAGGATGTCCCGGTAGGGCACGCGCGCGTTGAACCACGAGACGACGCGCCAAACGACCGCGGAGTCGACGAGGAAGAAGAAGATGGAGTAGGGAATCATCAGGGCGAGCCAGGTGCCCCAGGAGACGCTGGCGAACACCTGCAGCAGGTAGTTCGCCATCGTCTCGCCCTCGCGCGCCGCGGCGGCGTCGATGCGCGTGTACAGCCAGGCGAAGCAGGCGATCGTGATGAGCCAGAGCAGTGCGCGCTGCCAGATGGGTGGCGCGGACGGGGCGTGGTCGGTGTCGGCGGTCGTCACGGTGCGGATTCCTCGGCGAAAGCGGCGCGCAGGGCGGCGTCAAGCGATGTCAGTTCGATGCCCAGCATCGCACGAGCCGGCTCGGGATCGATCGCATCGTCCTGCTCGAGGACGCCAAGCATGTCACGGGTGAGTGGTGGGTCGGCGAAAAGCGTCTCCGCCAGCCAGGCAAACGCGTGCGCCGCGAAGAGGGGTGTGGTGCCGAACCGCACATCGGCGCCCAGGACCGCGGCCGTGCGTTCAACGAGCGCGCGGTGCGTCAGGGACTCCGGGCCGCCGAGTTCCACCACCGTGTCGCTTGGCATGCCGGGCCTCGCGGCGGCCAGCAGCGCCGACATCACGGCGGCGGCGGCGATGGGCTGCTGCACGGCGGCGCCGCCGCGAACCAACGATGTGCGGCCGGCGGTGGCCTGACGCCGCAGCGCGTCGGTGGCCGGATCGCCGGGCCCCAGCACCATCGGGACACGAAGGATGACCGCGGGTACGGGCGAAGCCAGCAGAATCTCGTCGGTCCGTCCCCGCGAAGCGAGACAGCCGTTGCGGGACGCGGGGTCGGCTCCGAGGATGCTCGTGTGCACGATGCGTGACACGCCGGCTTCCGCGCACGCGGCGGACAGCGCTTCGGCGGGTCGCTCGTGCGCGTCCACGTATCGATTGATGCGGGTCTGTTTCAGGATCCCCACGAGGTGTATGGCGGTGCCGCATCCGCGCGCCGCTTCCGTGAGGCCGGCGCGGTCGCGGTAGTCGACGATCCGGACATCGCGCCGCTCGGGGTGCGGCAGGTCGTCGAGGCTCCGTGCCGCACGCTCGGACCGGACCACGGCGCGCACCGGCACGGCCTCCGGGTCATGGGCCAGGGCGCGGATCAGCAGGCGGCCGAGGTGGCCGTTGGCGCCGGTGACGAGGACGCCGTCCGTGACTTGCTCGCTCATCCGGGCGGATGATCCCCGCGTTGAGGCGGTTGGGCAACCGTCGATTGACGCGGGCTTCGACTATGCTGCGCCCGGCCAGGTCATCACAGGAAACGCGATGGAGTACGGGTTCTTCGGATTCAACACGGGTCCGCTCAGCAACGCCGGCGCCATCGAGCGCGTCGTCGTGTCCGCCGAACAGCTCGGGTACGAGTCGGTGTGGAGCGCCGAGCACCTGGTCATGATGGACCCGGAGGATCCGGTCCTTCCGGTGCCCCCGAAGTCGAACCTCGTGGGATCGATCGCCAGCCTCGCGTTCGCCGCCGCGAAGACGGAGCGCATCAGGATCGGCTCGGGGATCATCCTGATCGCCCTGCGCGACCCCATCATGCTGGCCAAGGAACTGGCTGCCGTCGATGTCCTTTCCGGGGGGCGCCTCCTCGCCGGGTTCGGCGTCGGCTTCGTGCCCCGCGAGTTCGAGACGCTCGGCATTCCCTTTGAGGAGCGCGGCGCGCGCACGAGCGAGCACATCGAGGTGCTGCGTACGCTGTGGACCGAGGAGCAGCCCGCGTTCGACGGGCAGTTCACGAAGTTCTCCGGGGTCCAGTCGCGGCCGCTGCCCGTCCAGAAGCCCCACCCCCCGATCATCCTGGGCGGGGACTCGCCCCCGGCGCTGCGCAGGGCGGTGGCGCAGGCGGACGGCTGGTACAGCTTCCACGACGTCGAAGGGACGGCGCAGATGCTGAAGGCGCTCGAGGAAGCCGCGAAGACCACGGAGCGCCCGGCGTCCCTCGGTCGGCTGAACATCATCGTCAGCCCCTTCGGGCCGATAGACGCGGACACGGCGAAGCGCTACGAGGACCTTGGGGTCGATCGGCTGGTCCTCGTGCGCGACTCGTTCGAGACGAGTATCCCCCCGAGCCGGGAGGCCGAGGACACGATCGTCCGGTTCCTGGAGGACCAGGCGCGGGATATCGGGATCGGGTGATCCGTCTTTCACTCCCCGTGGAGTTGGCGCAGCTCGTCGGGCGTGAGTGCGAGGCCGAACGCGGTGAGGGACTCGGCGGTCTCCGTGAGCACGCGGGGTCCGATGAGCGGGAAGCAGGGGAACGGCTGGCTCAACACCCAGGCGAGTGCGACGACGATGGGCGAGACACCGCGCTCGGTCGCCATCGTGACCGCCCGCTCGCGGCGGGCGAAGTTGTCCTCGGCGAACCAGCAGCGCCGCATCTCGTCGGCGCTCGGTTGGTTGCCGTAGCGGGCGTCCACGCCTGACGACGCCCGCGCGCGGACCGCGTCGAAACGGGACGTGAAGAAACCGCGCGCCTGGCTCGACCAGGGGAACAGCGCCAGACCTTCCGCTTCCAGCCACGCCCGCCAGTCTGGCGTCGAGGCTGAGATGCAACCCGGCCACACCGGATCCACCATGCGCGCGAGGCTGAACTGGTTGGAGACGGCAACGAAGGGGCGCAGCCCGTTTGCCCGGGCGTAGGCGTTGGCCGCGCGGACCCGTTCCAGCGACCAGTTCGATGCACCGAAGGCGCGCACCCTCCCTGCGTCACACTCCCGGTTCAGGACATCGATCCACTCGGCCACGTCGACATCGGGGTTGTCCCGGTGCAGGAAGTACAGGTCGGCGTGGTCGGCGCCCAGACGTTCGAGCGACTCGTCGAGCTGGGCGGCGACACGGTCCGGGAAGTTGGCCGGCGTGTGGGCGCCCTTGCCGATAATGACAACATCGTCCCGGACGCCCCGGTTGACCATCCACGCGCCGAGCAGGGACTCCATCCGGCCGCGCCCGTAGATGTGCGCGGTATCGAAGGTGTTGCCGCCGCGCTCGAAGTAGTGATCGAACATCGCCGCCGCGTGGCGGATGTCGGGCTGGTTGTCGCAGCCCATCACGAGGCGGGACACGGGCTTGTCGATCCCGGAGACCGTGCCGTGGCGCATCACCGGCTTGGCGACGGCCAGCGGACGTCCGTGGACCGGCACCGTCTGCCGCTCGGGCCGTTCCATGTCGAACACGAGGCCGATGCTCTCGCGCCACGCGTCGAGCGCGCGCGCGTTGCCGAGACTGTCGGCCCAGGACATGTGCGGAGACTCGCTTGCGCCGCGGCCGAGGGCTGCCGACACCGCGTCCACCTCGTGGACGTAGAGCGGTGCGGACTGGCCCTCGACGACCTCGACTTCGGCGCCGCGCCGGATCTCGAACCGCCAGTGGCCGTCGGCGTCGGCGCAGAACCAGGGGCTCGGGATACGGATCGAACCATCCGACCCCGAGATCGTCACCCGGTTGGGCAGGCCGACGGAAACCGCCGTGGCGGCCTGGGCGACGATGCCCGAAGGGAAACGCAGCACGGCCGCGGACCAGGCGTCGACGCCGGTCTCGGCGAAGTTCGCGACGGCGCGCACGTCTTCGGGCTCTTCCCTTGCGATCAGGCGGCACATCGAGACCGCGTAGCAACCCACGTCCATGATGCCGCCGCCGGCGAGGTCGTTGCGGTACAGGCGGCTGTCCGCGCGAAACGGCGCGGCGAAACCGAAGCTCGCGTCGATGTGCCGCACCTCGCCGATGGCGCCCTCGCGGACCAACTCGACGACGCGCTCCGTCATCGGATGGGTGCGGTACATGAACGCTTCCATGAGGAAAGCGTCATGCTCGCGGGCGGCTTCCACGATCGCCATGACCTGGGCGTGGTTCACCCCCATGGGCTTCTCGCAGAGCACGGCCTTGCCGGCCTCGAGCGCCTTTATGGTCCACTCCGCGTGCTGCGGATGGGGCGTGGCGACGTAGACGGCGTCTACGTCAGCGTCCGCGAGGAGCGCCTCGTAGCTGCCGTGCGGCGTGACGCCGGCACGGTCGCGGAGGAACCGCCCGGCCGCGTCCTGCGTGCGACTGCCGACCGCGGCGAGGACGGCGGTGTCCGAAGCGGCTATGGCGTCAGCGAACGTGTCCGCGATACGGCCGGTCGCGAGGATGCCCCAGCGGACCGTCATGCAGGAGCAAGGCTCGTCGCCCACCCGGTCAACGTCCGGGCGAAGAGTTCCGGGTCTTCTCCATGCATCGAGTGCCCCATCCCGGGAAAGGACCGGTACTCGACCGGCTGCCCGGCCGCGCGGATCAACTCGCACGCGCGGTTCGCCTGCAGGTCCGAGAGCGCGCCGAGCAACGCTCCGGTCGGCTCGTCCACGGCCCGGAAGTGATGCGTCAGCAGGACCGGCACGCGCACGCTCTCGAGCATGCGGGCGTGATCGCAGCTCGCGGCGACCGTCCCGGACACGAATGCGCGCCCCCACTCGGGGTCGTACTCGCGCAGGTTCTGCGGCGGCTCCTCGCGGGGCGTTGCCGCAGCGGCGAGCCAGCCCGGCAACTCCGTACGCGCGGCTGCGCGCAGCCCGGCCCAGTCGCCGATGCTCCACTGGTCGCCGAGGTACTTGTTCCAGAGGGCGAACAGCGCTCCGGCCCCCTGGCGAATCGACTGCCCGCAGGCGGGGTTGGTCTCGGAGCTGAACAGGGGCGGGTCTTCGTAGTGGGCGCCGCGTACCTGGCCGGGTTTCGCGTACGCCGACAACCAGGCGGCCAGCACCCCGCCGGACGAGAGCCCGCTCACTACGGTCGGCCGGCCGATGACGACGTCGATGAAACGGACCAGGTCGTTACCCATGTTGTCGAGTGTGTAGCGCCCTGGCGTCCAGGTGGATCGGCCCTGCCCGCGCAGGTCCACCGCGAAGGCTTCAAAGTGATCCGCGAGCAGGGGCAGGGCTGCCTCGTAGCCCCACCAGGATTCCGACTGTCCGGGTATCAGGAGCAGGGCGGGCCGGTCCGAACCGCCGACCCGAGCGTAGTTCATGCGGACCTCGCCGAGGTCCACGATCCGTTCCTCGAACGAGTGGGGGACGAAGATGCCGGCGCGGTCCTCGGCTTCGTAGCCTCCCATGGCCGTCAGGCGGACTCTGGCAGCGCCGCCTGCCACCCCGCGTGCAGTTGTTCGGACAGCGCGTCGATCAGGCTTCGGTGCGCCGGGTCGGAGGCCAGGTTGTCGTATTCGAATGGATCCTCGGCGTGATCGTAGAGCTCGCGATCCGGCTTGGTCTCGGGCGCGTCCATGGGCGTCCACTCCGTGTAGCGGTAGCGTGCCGTTCGCAGCGTGCGGCCATGGAATCCCTCGAGCACGCTCTCCGAGAAGGCCGCCGACTTCCACGGCAGCTCCGGATCGTCGAGCAGCGGCCGGGCGCTGGTGCCTTCGAGCGCGTGGGCGGGCTGCGGCAGGTTCGCCAGTTCGACGAGTGTCGGGTACAGGTCGACCAGCTCGACGAGACCGCGCGCTACCTGCCCCGCCTGCCTGCCGTCCGGCAGCCGTACGATGAAGGGCACCCGCGTCGACTCCTCGAACTGGTATCGCTTGCGCCACAGGCCGCCGTGCTCGCTCAGCAGGAAGCCGTGGTCGCTGGTGAACACGACGATCGTGGACCGGGCGAGATCGAGGACCTCAAGGGCGGCGAGCAACTGGCCGACGTAAAAATCCGTCATGGTGACCATCGAGTGGTACGCCGCGATGGCCTGCTTGAGCTGCCGGTCGCTGTGGTCGAGGTCGTCCTGGTATGGCTCGAACGCGGCGGCCGGCAGGTCATCCGTTTCGTCCGGCGGCGTCTGGGGCAGTTGCACGGCGTCCGGTGGGTGTTGGGCGAAGAACTGCGCGGGCCCCACCCACGGCTGATGCGGCTTGTGGAAGCCGGCGCCGATGAAGAACGGCTTGTCGCGATTGTCGGCCATCAACTGGATGACGCGCGTGGCCGTCGTCCCGTCGGGGGTCATGCGCGGCGACTCCGTCGTTGCGCGCCAGGACAGGGGCAGGCCCCCCGTCCGTCCGAGCGGCGCCAGGACGTCGTCGCGCGACATGCCGTGCTCGGACCCTTCGGTCCAGGTGTTGTCGCGCTGCGCCGACAAGTCGATGCCCGGCAGGTATCCCGGCAGGTGGAAGCGGAATGCCGGCTCCCTCGAGAGCGCGAAGTTCGACGAATCCCAGGACACCACGTGCTCGTAGCTGTTGTGTCCGATCTTGCCCACGCGTCCCGTGAAGTACCCGTGGTCGTGGAAATGCTCGGGCAGGAGGCGCAGGGCATCCCCTATCACGTCGCGGGGCTCCCTTCCGTTGTCGTAGACGCCCGTGGTGGCCGGTCGCAGTCCGCTGAGGATCGATATCCGCGAGGGATTGCAGAGGGGGTTCTGCACGTACGCGCGGTCGAACCGGACCCCTTCGGCCGCCAGCCGGTCCAGGTTCGGCGTCTTCACCCCCGCGTAGTGCGGCGCGGGCGTCGACTCGAGGTAGGAGCCGAGCGCCACGTTCAGGTCGTCCGCCATGATGAGCAGGACGTTCGGACGCTCGGCAAGGCCCGTATCGCGCAGCGGCACCGCGGCGGGGAGCAGGAAGCGGTCCGTCCCGTCGGGCGCCTGGGCATGGCCGGGCAGGCAGAGCAGTGCGGCGAGGCACGGAAGGGTGAGCCGCGGTTTCATGGTCCTTCTCCTTGGCGGGGCACTGTAGGGGACACCCTTGTGGTGTCCCGTCTCGAGGGCGTGTACGAAACCCCCACGGGCGGAGACAAGCCCCGCCCCTACAAACGATAGATGCGCTTCACGTTGCCGCCGAGAACTTTCTCCCGCGTCGTCTCGGGCAGCTTGTTCGCGTAGACGACCAGGTCGTCGACCCAGGTGTGGGGGTGGTCCGGATGCGGGTAGTCGGTCGCCCACATGAAGCAGTCGTCGCCGACATGCTCGATGGTGTAGGGCGCGATGGTCTCGTCCGGGTCGCCGGAAATGAAACACTGGCGGCGGAACAGCTCCGATGCGCGGAAGCGCCCGGAGTTCATCGACCTGTTGTAGGCGTCGAGCCGGTCGAGCATGGGGCCAACCCAGCCCGATCCGCCCTCGAGCACGCCGAGGCGCAACTCGGGGAAGCGTTCGAGGGTGCCGAGGCTGAAGAAAGAAATGAGGGCCTGCTGCATGATCGAGCGCAGCCAGATCATCTCCCCCCACGGACGGCCGGCCCTGGGCCAGTCGAAAATCCCGTCGGCCGCGGCGTGCGGCATGAAGGTCGGGTGGATCGCGAGCGGCACGTCCAGTTCGCAGCACTTGGCGAACAGCGTGTCGTGTTCGGGGCTGCCGTGGATCACCCGGTTGTGGTTGAACGGGTTGACCCAGGCCCCCCGGCAGCCGTCCTTCACGGCCCGTTCCAGCTCCGCCGCGGAACCTTCGACATCCAGCAGCGTGAGCTGCGCGATGGGGATCAGCTTGCCGCCGCCGTCCCGGCAGAAGTCCGCGATCCATCGGTTGTAGGCGCGGCAGTACGCGAGGCTCAGTTCCGGGTCGGTGAGTTCGACCTCCCACAGGAGTCCGATGGTCGGATACAGGAGGCAGTACTCGAGGTTCTCCCGAGCCATCAGGTCGAGACGCTCGGCCGCGTCGCAGGCCCCGTAGGGCATGCTGTCGGCGTAGCGGCGCTCGGGGCTCGGGCGCATGTCCTCCGCCCCCATCGCGCCCATGATGCCGAGGGAGCCCTTGTTCGTTCTCTGGGAAGGCTGCCCGCCGATCTCCAGGTACTCCAGGCCGTCGTCGTCCACGCCGATGCGCATGGCCCGCGGCTTGTAGCGCTCCTCGAGGTAGTTCTCCCAGAGGTCGGGCGGCTCGAGGATGTGCCCGTCGGCGTCGACCGTGCCGTCGTATGGAAAGCGCTTGATCTCGTAAGCCACTTGGTGCGTCCCCCTTCGCGTAGGCGTTCCGCATTATGCGAAAGGCCGCGGCGCGCGGGCAACGGCGTCCGGCTTTCACTTGCGAGGGGCAAGCCCCTGCGCGGGCCGCCCTCGCGCTCCCCGGCTGAAGGCTCTGCTAAGCTCGGTGCAAGGGTCCGGACCAAGGGAGCGAACGATGGCCGAGCAGGCTCTGGAAGACACGCCAGTTTCGACGGACGACGAATTGCGGGCGGCGCCGCTGCAGTCGGGCAAGGCGCAGGCGGACTTCGCTCGCGCCTGGGAAGGGATCCAGCGCCTCGGACTGGAGAAACACGTTGCCGAACTCGAAGCCGTCGGCTACACGGTCATTCCGCCCGAGAAGCTGACGACGCCGGCGTTCCTGGCGCGGCTGCGCGGCGCCTTCTGCGCGACCGTCGAGCGGCGGACCGGCATCGCGCTCGACCTCGAGCGCACGGGCGCCCTGGACGGTCAGGGGGCAGGGGCGTGGGCGCCGTTCACGTTCCTGCTGTTCGAGGACCCGGTGTTCCAGGAAGCGATACTCAATCCCGTACCGCTCGCGCTCGCGGACTATACGGTCGGCCGCAGTTGCATGTTCTCCACCTGCATCGGGCTGGTGAAGGGTCCGGGGGACGCGCCGCTCGGGCTGCACACCGACAACGGCGCCCTCGCGGTCCCGGCGCCGTATCCGGCGTATCCGCTGTTGCTGAACTGCACCTGGGTACTGACGGATTACACGAAATCGGGCGGGGCGCTCTGCCTCGTGCCGGGCAGCCACTCGCTTGGACATGGCCCGCGGGGCGATGAGGTCGCGCAGCCGACGGCCATCGAGGCCCCCGCGGGCTCGATGGTGGTCTGGAGCGGGAGCATCTGGCACGGCTCGTACCCACGCAGGGACCCCGGGCTCCGGCTCACGCTCGTCACCATCTACACGCGGCCCTTCGTGATTCCGCAGGAGCGCTACCGCGAGGAAGTCACCCAGGAGATCCTGGACGCCAACCCGCCCCGCTTCGCGGAGCTTATGGGCAAGAACCTCTACCAGTACTCGTTCAAGGAGGAAGGCTACGACCTGAACAAGGTCGCGCTGACGCCCGGCAAGTCCTGGTGGGATTGAGCGACGCATCGGGGGTAGAAGGTCATGCAGTTCGGTCTCTGCGTAGCGACCCACATCGACAACATCGGGCTGATCGAGCACGCGGAGCGGCTCGGGTTCGATCGCGTGTGGGTGCCCGACTCGCAAATGATCTGGTCCGACTGCTACGCCACGCTGGCGCGGGCGGCGGAACGGACGTCGCGCATCCAGCTCGGCACCGGCGTCGCGATCGTGGGCACCCGGATCGCGCCGGTCACGGCCCACTCCATCGCCACCATCAACCGCATCGCGCCGGGCCGTACGTTCCTCGGCGTTGGAAGCGGTCATACGGCGATGCGGGTCATGGGCTTCGATCCTGTCGAGGCACCGGCATTCCGCGAGTACGTCCGGGTCGTGCGGGAACTGCTCGCGGGTGAAGAGGTGGAGTACACGCTGAACGGCGAAACCCGGCGGATACGTTTCCTGCACCGTGACCTTGGGTTCATCGATATCGACGACCCCATTCCCATCTACGTCGCCGCCAATGGGCCGCTCGCGTTGCGGGTGGCCGGCGCTTACGGCGACGGCCGCGTGGCGGGGCTGGAGACGCCGGGGGCGTTCCGCCGGAGCGTCGATCGCATCGACCAGGGGGCGGCCGCGGTCGGGCGGACGCTCAACTGGGACGCCTTCCATGCCGCCGCCCTGACCGGCGTCTGTGTGCTGAAACCGGGCGAGCGGCTCGACTCGGACCGCGTGGTGGACCGGTGCGGGTCGATGGTCGCGAACGCGCTGCACGGGCTATGGGAGATCGTCCGCCTGCGGGGCACCGAGGACATAGTCCCGGAGGCGCTGCGGCCGACGTGGGAGGCGTACCGGGACTTCATCGCGGCGAAGAACCTGCCGCGCGAGAGCGCCGGCCAGGTCGTGCACGTCGGCCACTGTACGTACCTGCTCGAGGACGAGCGACGGTTCGTGACGCCCGAGGCAATCCGGGCGACCGTACTCGTCGGCGAACCGGACGAGATCATCGAGACACTGCGGGAACGGGAGCAGGCGGGTCTGAAGGAGGTGCTCCTCCTCCCGCCGATGGAGTTCGCGCAGGAGATGCTGACGGACTTCGCCGAGCAGGTGATGGCGCGCTACTGAAGCGGGCGGCTTTCGAATGACCGGGAGAGGAGCGGCGGACGGTTGTCCGCCCGCCGCCCCTCCCGGAGCCGCTCTCACTGCTTCAGCCGAACCAGTTCGTTCAGCACCCCGTCGAGGCCGCCGTAGACCGACAGGTTGCCGACCTTCTCGGTGACCCGCTCCAGCGTCTCCAACTCCTTGAGACGCAGCGCGACGGCGTTGCTCTCCATGACCTTGGCCGTGTTGAGGAGCGAACGCGTGGCGTTGGTTTCCTCGCGACGGCGGATCACGTTGGCCTGCGCCGCCTTCTCCGCCTCGACCACCTTGCCGAGCAGCTCCTTCATGTCGCCAGGCAGGATGATGTCCTTGACGCCGACGCTGTCCACGGCGATGCCGATCTCGGCGAACCGCGGCCCGACGCGCTCGGCGACGGCCCGGTCGATGGCCGACTTGTCCTCGAGGAGCGCGTCCAGCGTGCGCGTCCCGACCGCCGCCCGCAGCCCGAACTGGATCTCCTTGTACAGGTGGTCCAGCGGATCCTTGGCCGCGCTCACCGCCCGCGGTGCGTCGGCGAAGCGGTAGGTGGCCGTCAGGTTGATGCGCAGGCTCACCTTGTCGCGGGTGAGGATCTCCTGGCCCTGGACCTCCAGCGTCTTGACGCGCAGGTCGACCACGTCGACGCGCACGCTCGGACCGAGCGTCCAGTAGGCGTGCAGTCCCGGCTCCAGCGACCCGGCGAGTTCCCCATCGACGTAGAGGAGGCCCACGTGCCCGTGGGGAATCTCCTCCGCATGGACAGCGTGCCGACCGACACCGCGCAGACCAAGGAGACCGTCTGAGCCTGCCGCCAGGCCCGGCTCGGCCAACAGCCGCTTGGCGAGCCTGGCATCGATGGCGAGCCCACGATCCAGGTCGAACCGCTCCACGCGGATCGTCACCGGTCCGTTCCAGTAGAGCTTGCGCTCGGCCGGCCGGACGACTTCGGCGATCCGATCGTTCCAGTACACGACGGCGACCTCGCGCTCGCGCGTGGCGACGACCGTGAACAGGCGTTCGACGTCCTCGGCCTCGGCCTCGACGAGGTAGTCGGCCAGGGCGTGCGTGAACGCCGGTTCGGTCACGTCGAAGCGCTCCACGTCGTAACGCCGGCGCAGGGTGTTGAAGCGGTAGGTCCCCGGTTCCAGGAAGCGGACAAAGTCGGCGTCCCTGAACAGGAGTCCGCGTTCGTGCTTGCGCACGATGAATTTCTGGAACAACAGCATCACGTTCTCCTTTTCTCGACTTCGGTGCTCGAAAAAATGCGTCCGTTCCCACAATGACGAGCGGATCGACGGCGCCCGACGATCGGACGCAACGCGTGCTCATCCGGCAGCGCACCGGCTCCCTTGAGAGTCGGTCGCGCCGCCCGGGAGCGGGCGATGCGCCGGACCGCCTGGCGGCCGGCACGACGAAAATCGCGCCGACGCCCTCAACCGGCCGCGCCGTTGCTGCACGTCCTCGCCGCGGCGCTACGCCTCGCTTACGCGACGGCGCTTGCCACAGAGCAGGAACGCGCGGGGAACGGACGCCCCGTGTGACGATTGGCGGTCGTCACCACCGCTGCACGGTTATGAGCCGTGTTGGCCTGGTTTGTAGTCAAGCCGATCAGGAGGAATGCCGGATTCGAACCGGCGCTCCCAGCTTCCCGGGCTGGTGCTCTACCCACTGAGCTAATTCCAGGCAGGTTGGGTGCGCACAAAACGCTCGGTACACACCGTGCGATGGGTAGCGTGAGTGCGCCAGACGGGC
>VXNE01000601.1 GCA_009840715.1 Gammaproteobacteria bacterium | reverse complement strand
TGTTCTCAATCTCGCCACTCTCCTGAAGTACCTTGATCTCGTCGCCGATCCGGTGATCGATGAGCGAGACCATGCCGAGGTAATGGCGAATGCCCTCCCGGATGAACGCGTCGTCCATCACTTGGACTTGCGAATGACCATAGAGGTAGTCGAGGTGCTCGCCCCAAACCGCGTTTGGCGCGTCGATCACGGTCTGATCCGGCAGCTCGATGTCCGCGTCCCGGTAGTACTCTGCCCAGACAGGGTCGTCGATCAAGGGAACATGGGGCTGCACGAAGCCCAGCATGAGTAGAAACGGCTTGTCGCTAGTCCGCCCCTCAAGCCAGTCGATGGCCCGATCTGCCAGAAAGTAGGAGAGGTCCAACTCCTGCGGCAACACGGACGTCTGCGCACGCCAGTGATCGGGCGTCAGGCGAAACACGCTCTTGATCATCTCCCGGTACGGCTCGTACACACCGTGGCTCGCCAGGTGATCGGTGTAAGGGGTTCTGACGTTCCTGTTGACATGGACGTAACGGTCGTACTCTTCGAGCACGTGGTCCCAGCCGAAGTCCTGCACGAAAGGCGCGAACCCACGCATGTCGAAGGGACCATCGCTCTCCTCGACCTGCTCGGCAGTCGGCATGCCGTGGTAGTGGGTCTTGCCGATCGTGGCCGTCTCGTAGCCCTTCTCCTGTAGTGCTTGCATCACCGTCGGCACGGCCGGATCCAGTGGCCCGGTATTGCTGAACATGTTGAACTGATGCGTGTATTGCCCGGTGATGACGGACGCCCTGGACGGCTGGCAGATCGGGCTCTGACACCAGGTTTCGGTGAACCGTACGCCCTCTGCCGCGAGTCGATCGAGATGGGGCGTCTCGACCACCGGGTGGCCGGCGCAGCCGAGTACGTCGTGGCGGTGCTGGTCGCTGAAGATGAACAGGATGTTGGGGTCGCCGTTGGTCATGGGTTCGCTCCCTTCACGACGTCAGAACGCACCGCCGAGGATAGAAGATGTTGGTGAGGTATCGCCAGCAGTCCACCGAGCGCGGTTCGTCCAACTGCTCGGTGCGGTCGGGCTCAGGCCGTTGATCGAGGCAGGCCAAACGCATGTCCCCCGTGCAGTCGGCGGTTCGGTCGAAGAGCAGGATGGCACCGGAGGCCGGTTCTCCGCTCGAAAGTCCAGTCGAGCACAACGTCGCGTCGCGGCTGGCGCGAGGTCCTGCGGGTGCTACGCTGCAACCTCGTTGCAGCGCCCAATGAGGAATGAACCGACCATCGACCCCGGTCGAAGAAGCCACGATCGCCGCCTTCGAGCGTGACGGCGCCGTGCCCGTCCGCGGCCGCTTCGATGCTTGGGTGGACAGCCTGCGCCGGGGCGTCGAGCACAACATCGCGCACCCGGGACCGGACGTGCGGGACTACCGGGACGAGGGTGGCGGCCGGTTCTTCGGCGATTACTGCAACTGGTCGCGGATCCCCGAGTACCGGGAGTTCCTGTTCGAGTCGCAGGCGGCGGATATCGCGCGCGCCCTGATGCGCTCGGAAACCGCGCGGCTGTTCCACGAGCACGTGCTGGTCAAGGAAACGGAAACCGGAATTCCCACGCCCTGGCACCAGGACCTGCCCTACTACTGCGTCGACACCGAACTGAGTTGTAGCCTCTGGCTGGTACTCGACCCGGTGCCGCTCGAAACCTGCGCGCAGTTCGTGGCCGGGTCGCATCGCTGGGGAAAGCTGTACCGGCCGGAACGATTCAACCGCACCCCGCTGAACGCGGGCGACCCGCTTGATGCCCCGCCGGATATCGACGCGCACCGCGACGACTACGACATTCTGCGCTGGGCGCTGGAACCTGGGGACGCGGTCGCGTTTACGTTCCGTACCTTGCACGGCGCGCCACCGAACCGCTCGCCGCACCGGCGCCGGCGCGCCTTCTCCAGCCGCTGGGTCGGGGACGGGGCGACCTTCGCAGTGCGCGAAGGCGTCACCTCGCCGCCCTTCCGCGAAGTGAGACTGGCGCACGGGGCGCCGCTGGATGGACCGGAGTTTCCGCTGGTTCGCGGTTGACCGTCAGGTTCGATCAAGCCCCGCGCTGCCTCGCTTCCTCGTTGAGGGGAGACCGGGGGTTGCTCCTGCCCAACGCATCCGGCGGGTCGATCCCACTAGGCACCCGGACCGTTAAGGCCCTACCAGAACTTCCATAGTTCCTCCCTTCTCCCTCCCACAAGCGCCGCTAGTGTGAGCAGTTCATCGCAAGGGAATGCACCCCCCAATGAAACTCTCGAGATTCGTCGTCTCAGCAGTAGGCGAATTCTCCTGGCGTCCCCCTACATGGCTGCAACGCGCCGGTCCGCGGCGGGTCGGGTACGGCGCCGCAGCGCTAGTCGCAGCCGCCGCGCTGGGCATCGGCGGCTTCCTCTACTACGAGAGCCTGCCGAAGCCCCTGCAGGTCCAGGTGGAGGTGGACGCGCCGGAACTCTCCCGCATCGAACGGGGCGAACTGGTCGTCGCACCCCTCCATCTGGACTTCGCCTACCCGGCCACCCAGGAGGAGACTCCGACGCCACTGTCCGCCGCACGCCTGGATCTCGTCGGCAACGTCATTGAGGAGGGCGTCGAACTCGACCCGCCGATACCCGGCGAGTGGGTCTTCGTCACGGAGAATCGACTAACGTTCGAGCCGGAAGAGGACTGGCCCGCAGACCGCGACTACCGCGTCCGGCTCTCCCCCGACCTGTTCGCGCCAGACATTGAACTGTCCAACCACGTCGTCGACTTCGCGACACCCCCCTTCGTCGCCGAACTCCTCGAAGCGAGCTTCTACCAGCACCCGGAGATCGTCGCGGAACGCCGCGTGACGGCCAGCTTCGGCTTCTCGCACGCGGTCGCACGAGACGACTTCGAGGAACGCCTGGCCCTCGCCATGCGTGAAGGCCTGGAGGAAGCGCCCGCGGCCGAGGCGCGCCAACTCGGCTTCAGCGTCGAGTACGGACCCCACGACCGCACCGCCCACGTGCACTCGGACATCGTCGCGGTCCCGGAACACGAGAACTTCGTGACGGTTACGGTGGACGAGGATCTCGAGCCCGCGGACGGTGACGGGACGTTCGATGAGCCCCTGTTCGCGCAGGTACGCGTGCCCGACCGCGAGAGCTACTTCCGCGTCGAGCAGATCACCGCGTCGACCGTCCGAGACACGGAGGGCGATCCCATCCAGACCGCCATGGTGTCCTTCACGGACCAGGTGAACACCGAGGCGTTCGGCGGCGCCGTGCGGGCATGGCTGCTGCCAACGGACCGTCGTGTCGGCGAGAGGACCTACTCCCACTACCGCTGGCGTTCGCCCGGCGAGGCCACGGAGGACGTGCTCGCGGATTCCGAGCCGCTGCCGTTGACGGTGAATTCCACCGAGCGCGACGCCGCGATGCTGCAGAGCGTCACGTTCGACGCGCCGCCCGGCCGCTTCGTCTACCTGCGCGTGGCGCCTGGCCTGACGTCGGCCGGGGACTTCGTGCTCGCGTCGGGCCACGACGCGGTAGTGCGCGCCACCGGTTACCCCAGGGAGGCCGCCATCGCGCAGGAGGGGGCCCTGCTGCCGCTGACCGGCAACCGTCTGCTCACGTTCTGGGCGCGTGGCGTGACGGCCGTCAGGGTGGATGTCCAGCAGCTCCTGCCGGACACCCTCAACCACTCGGCGAGCCAGACATACGGCGACATTCGGGATCCCCGGTTCATCGGGTGGGCATTCGACGCGGACAACCTGTCGGCGCTGACTACCCGCATCGTCGAGCTGAACCCCGCCCATCCACGCGAGCAGGTCTTCGCGACCCTGGACCTCGATCCGTTCCTCGACGCAGGCGGCGTGTTCTTCGTGCAGGTCCAGGGTTGGGACCCGCAACGCGAGCGCGTGATTGGCAGGGCGGACCGGCGCATGGCGCTGGTCACGGACCTCGGCTTGCTGGTGAAGACCAACGCCGACGCGAGCCAGCACGTCTTCGTGCACTCGATCGCGACCGGGGAGCCGGTGTCGGGCGCCGAGGTCCAGCTCCTCGGCAAGAACGGACTGCCGGTGCTGACGGCCACGACTGATGCCGAAGGGCATGCCGAGCTCGCTTCCGCCAAGGACTTCGAGCGGGACCGGACGCCGACGGTCTTCGTGGTGCGCCACGGGACCGACGTCACGTTCATGCCTTACCGGCGCGACGACCGCCGCCTGACCTGGTCCGGGTTCAACATCGGCGGCGAGCGCACGACGGAGGATGACGCCGAGCGTTTGCGGGCCGCGCTCTACACGGATCGCGGGCTGTATCGGCCGGGCGAGACGGCGCGCCTGTTCGGCATCGTGCGGGAGGGCGATTTCGAGGCCGTACCCGGCGCGCCGATCGAGATGCGGATCACCGACGCGCGTGGCAACACGGCACTAGAGACCCGTGTCGTTCTGCCGGACGACGGGCTGCTCACCTGGAACTTCGAGACCCGTCCGGAGTCGCCGACCGGCCTCTACCGGGCCAGTGTCTACCTCGTGCACGAAGACGGAGGTCGCGAGAGCCTCGGTGACACGTCGTTCCGCGTCGAGGAGTACCAGCCGGACCGGCTGCGCATCCGCGCGGCGATCGTCGAGCAGGTCGCGGCCACGCCGGACGAGGCTCCGTCGCTGCGCGAAGTGCCCCGTCGCGCGTGGCTCCACCCGGCCTCGCACCTGGCGCGGGTGACGCTGCACAACCTCTTCGGCACGGCGGCACAGGGTCGCCGCGTAAAGGGCTCCGTCCGGCTGACGCCCGTGTCGCCGAACTTCGCGGAGCACCCGGGGTTCGTATTCACGGATCCGTTCCGCGACCCCGGGACGCCGCCCAAGGCGGTCACCCTCGAACTCGAGGAGACGACGACCGACGCCGACGGCGTCGCCACGCTGCCGTTCGACATCGGCCAGTACGACAACGGCATCTATCGGCTGCTGCTGAACGCGGAGGGGTTCGAGGCGAGCGGTGGGCGCGGCGTCAAGGCGCTGGCCGGGACGTTCGTGTCCTCGGCGAAGGCGCTGGTCGGGTTCCGCACGGACGGGGCCCTGGACTTCGTCACCCTGGACAGCGCGCGCACGGTGCGGTTCCTGGCCATCGACCGCGACCTGGACCCGGTGGCGCTGCAGGGTCTGCAGTCGGTCCTCATCGAACGCCGCTACGTGTCGGCGCTGGTCAAGCAGCCGAACGGGCGGTTCGCGTACCAGTCGGTGCCGAAGACGACCGAGCTGGAGCGGACCGCGTTCGCGTTGCCGGCGGAGGGTGCCGACATGGCGCTGCCGACTTCCCGCCCGGGGCGTTTCGCGATCGACATCGTCGACGCCGGGAACAGAAGGCTCAGCCGGCTGGAGTTCGCGGTGGCCGGGACGGCGAACGTCGCCGGCAATCTCGAACGCGACGCGGAGCTCGACCTCAAGCTCGACCGCCGCGAGTACGCGCCGGGCGACGAGATTCTCCTGGAGGTGACGGCGCCCTACGCGGGCACCGGGCTCGTGACGATCGAGCGGGACCGGGTGCATGCCTTCCAGTGGTTCCGGACGGAAACGAACAACGCCCTGGCCCGCATCCGCGTACCCGAGGAGTTGGAGGGCAATGCGTACGTCAATGTCGCATTCGTGCGGGACATCGACTCGCAGGAGATCTTCGTCAGCCCGCTGAGCTACGCCGTCGCGCCGTTCGCCGTCGACCGCGCATCCCGCCGCCTGGACATCGACCTCGCGGTGCCGGACCTCGTACGCCCGGGGGACGCGCTGACGGTCGGCTACACGGCGTCGGAACCCGCGCGGCTCGTGCTGTTCGCGGTGGACGAGGGAATCCTCCAAGTGGCGGACTACGACACGCCGGATCCCCTGGAGGTCTACCTGCGCAAGAAGGCGCTGCAGGTGGACACACACCAGATGGTCGACCTGATCCTCCCGGACTACGACGTGTTGCGCCGCGCGGCGGCGCCGGGGGGCGGGGACCTGGCGCGCCTGCTCGGGGCGAACCTGAACCCGTTCCGGCGGCGCTCCGAACCGCCGGTCGTGTACTGGTCGGGGATCCTCGAGGCGGACTCCGGGCAACGCGAGGTCGCCATCGACATCCCGGACTACTTCAACGGCGAACTGCGCGTGATGGCGGTGGGCGTCGCGGCGGCCAGGCTCGGCGCGCAGGCGGAGCCCGTTACAGTCCGGGGTCAGATCGTGCTCACGCCGAACCTGCCGCTGGCGGCCGCGCCGGACGATGTGTTCGATGTTGCGGTGGGAGTTGCGAACTACGTTGAAGGATCCGGAGAGGGGGCGGAGGTGACTGTTTCCGCCGAGGCGTTGCAGCGGTTGTCGGCGGACGATGGATCGCAACGGGCGGTGGCCGTTGCCGAGGGAGACGAAGGGCGGGCTCTCTTCCGGATGCGCGCGGGGGATTCGCCGGGAGCGGCGTCGGTGACGTTCGCCGGGCGCGTGGGGGAGGTGTCCGTGCAGCGGCGGGCCACGTTGTCCGTGCGGCCGGCTACCGCGTTTCAGACGACGGTGGATGCCGGCTTCGATGCTGACGGCGATGCCGAGGTGGTCTTGCCACGGCGGCTGCACGAGGCCTTCGCGGACCGGCGGGTGACGGCTTCGGCGAGCCCACTTGCGCTGGCCGACGGGCTGCTGGCGTATCTCGAGACGTTCCCGCACGCCTGCGCGGAACAGATCGTCAGCAAGGCGTTCCCGCAACTGGGCCTGCTCGAGTCGCAGTCGAGCGGTCTGGACCGGCAGGAGTACCGGACCCTGTTCCGCAACACGATCGCCCTGCTCCGCCCGCGGCAGAACGCCGACGGCGGTTTCCTGTTCTGGTCGACGTCGCGGGAGTCCGCGGCGTTCCCTTCGGTGTACATCACGCACTTCCTGACGGATGCGCGGGAACTGGGGATGCCGGTGCCGGACGACCTGTACAGGCGTTCGGGCGACTATCTGCTGCGGATCGCCGGCGGGCCGGAGAGCCAGGCGCCGTTCGATCTCGCCGAGGCACGCACGCGCGCCTACGCCATCTACCTCCTGACACGGCGCGGACGGGTCACCACGAACTACCTCAACGCGCTGCAGGAATCGCTGGAAGTCGGCGCCGAGGAGGAGTGGCGCGGCGACATCGTGAGCGCGTACATGGCGGCGAGCCACGCGCTGTTGCGCAACGACGTGCTGGCGGACGAACTGATCGAGGGTTATCGACTCGGCGAGTCGACTCGTCCGGACACCGACTTCGACACGGGGCTTGGCCGCGACGCGGTGTACGTCTACCTGCTGGCCCGACACTTCCCGGAGCGTCTTGGGCGACTGGACGGGGAGGTAGTGCGACAACTCGTGCAACCAGTCTTCGAGGACCGCTTCAACACACTGTCGGCGGCCTACACGATCCTGGCGCTGGGGGCGATCCACCAGCAACTCGAAGTACGCGGCGAGCTGTCGCCGCCCGCCATCGCGGCGCAGGCAGCGGACGGTCCTGTCGAGGTCGACGTGTCGCCCGGGGCGTTCGCCAAGGCTTCGCTGCCGGTGACCGTCGAGCGGCTGGACATCTCGGGCGCGGCGCCCGGCGGGGTCTACTACACCGCGAGCGAGTCGGGGTTCGATGTGGACGTGCCCACGGAGCGCGTCGCCGAAGGCATCGAACTGGACCGCGTCTACCTCGACGCGGAGGGAGAGCCGGTCGAGCGGATCCGCGTCGGGGACGAACTGACGGTACGTCTGCGTGTCCGGTCCACGGGCGGTCTCGTCCGCAACGTCGCCGTCACGGACCTGTTGCCGGGCGGCTTCGAGATCGTGACGGAGTCCGTGCGCAGGCACTACGGCGGATGGTCATCCGACTACCTGGACGTGCGCGAGGATCGGCTCGTGTACTACGGGAGCTTCGGCGAACGCATGGTCGAGCTTCGGTACCGCGTCAAGGCCACGAGCCCCGGCGAGTTCGCGGCGCCCGCGGCCCACGCAGCCGCCATGTACCACCGCAGCGTGCGCGGACGTTCCGAGGCCGGCCGGCTGGTCGTGGAGAGCATGTGACCGTCGTCCTGCGCTGGCGGTCCCGCGCGCTCGCAGCATGGGTCGCGTTGCTGGTCTGCGTGTTGCTCGCGTGGGCCTTCGTGCCCAAACCGGCGCTCTACGGGGACATCCCGTTCTCGACTTTGGTGACGGACCGCGAAGGCCGTCCGCTGAAACTCGTTCCGGCGGACGACGGCCGCTATCGCCTGTTCACCGAACTGGACGACATCGCCTCGGTAGCCCAAGAGGCGACGCTGCTCTACGAGGACCGCGGCTTCCACCGTCACCCGGGGGTTGACCCCTTCGCCCTCGCCCGTGCGGCGTGGACGACCTATGTTCGACGCACGCGCGTCGTCGGCGGTTCGACGATCACCATGCAGCTTGCCCGGCTGCGCTTCGACTTGGACACACGCAGCGTGTTCGGCAAGCTCGTGCAGTCCGCCCGCGCACTGCAGCTCGAGCGGCACTACAGCAAGGCGGAGATCCTCGAGGCCTACCTGAACCTCGCGCCCTACGGCGGCAGCATCGAGGGCATCGGCACGGCGAGCCGAATCTACTTCGACAAGCCGGCGAGCGCGCTCAGCCTGGGCGAGGCGTTGGCCCTGGCCGTCATTCCGCAGAACCCGACAGACCGGTTTCCGGTACGGGCAGGCGGTCGTGCGGAGCTGCTGGCGGCCCGCGAGCGGTTGCTCGGGGCTTGGGTGTCCGGGGTGGACGACACCGATCCCGGGACGATTGCCCGGGCGCGGCTCGTACCCGGTTTCCGGTCGCCGGCGGCATTGCCGTCGCACGCGCCGCATTTCGTGAGAGACCACGTTCGTTACGACCAACGTTCCCTTGTCCGCACGACGCTGGATCTCGATCTACAGGGCTTGGTCGAGGCGCGTATCGCCGCGCACGTGGAGCGACGCCGCCGGGACGGCATCGAGAACGCGGCCGCCATGCTGGTAGATGCGCGAGCGATGGAGGTGCTGGCGCTGGTCGGGTCCGCGGGGTTCTTCGACGCGGGCATCGCCGGCCAGGTGAACGGTGTGCGGGCGCCCCGTTCGCCGGGATCGACGCTCAAGCCGCTGCTCTACGCGCTGGCGTTGGACGCGGGGCTGATCCACCCGATGACGCTCCTCGAGGATGCCCCCCGCCGCTACGCCGCGTACACGCCGGAGAACTTCGACCGCGGGTTCCTCGGACCCGTGTTCGCCCGGGACGCCCTGGTCTATAGCCGCAACGTGCCCGCCGTGGGACTGCTTGCCGACCTCGGCGTGGACCGGTTCCGGGGCTGGCTACAGGGTGCGGGAGTGACGGACCTGCGGCCTGCCTCGGACTATGGCCTGGCGCTGGCCCTCGGCGGGAGCGAGATCACGATGGAAGAGTTGACGCGACTCTATGCGGCGCTCGCGGGCGGGGGCATCTGGCGCGATTTCGCGACCGTGCCCGAGTTCATGCCGGGCACCGCGGAACGCTTGCTGAGCAAGGAAGCCAGCTTCCTCGTGCTCGACATGCTCCGCGACGTCGCGAGGCCCGATGCACCCGCTCGGGGTTTCGACGAACGCCCGACCGTTGCCTGGAAGACGGGCACGTCGTTCGGCTTCCGGGACGCCTGGAGCGTCGGGCTCATCGGCCACTACGTCCTGGCGGTCTGGGTCGGCAACTTCGACGGCAGCGCCAATCCGGCCCTGGTCGGCCGCGAAGCCGCGGCACCGCTGTTCTTCGCCATCGCGGACAGCCTCCCCGAGTCCCGCCCGTGGTGGGCCGTGCAGGACGAGTCACCGGAAGCGCCCGGCGCCCTCAACCTGCGCCAAGTAGACGTCTGCGCCACCACGGGCGACCTGCCGGGACCCCACTGCCCGCGCACCACGCCATCCTGGTTCATCCCGGGCGTATCGCCTATCCGCGTATCGACCGTCTACCGCGCCATCGACATCGACCGGCGAACGGGACTCCGAAGCTGCCACGCGGACGACCACACCGAACGGATCGTCTACGAGTTCTGGCCCTCGAACCTGCACGACGTGTTCCGCCGCGCGGGCATCGCCATCCGTCGCCCACCGCCCTGGTCGCCGGATTGCGGGCTGGACGAGACCTCCGCCACGGGACTAGCGCCGCGCATCCGGTCCCCGCAACGATCGCTGGTCTATCACGCCGCCACACCGAGCGCGGAGGAAGGAAGCGTGCCGTTCTCGGCCGTCGTGGACGGCGACGCACGCAAGATGTTCTGGTTCGTCGACCACCGGCTGGTCGCGAGCACGAAGCCGGGCGAGAGCTACTTCTGGACGCCGCGGCCCGGACGGTTCACCGTGCGCGTCGTGGACGACCTCGGTCGCGCCGCCGCCGAGACGATCCGGGTGCGCGCCTTCCCGGGACTTTGATCCGCCCAGACAGGAGCCGCCTCAGTCCTCCAGATCGAAGAGGCGGCGGCAGGCCTCCTCCGCGTCGCGCAGACCCGTTTCGGTCAGCAGAACCGACTTCGCCTTGCCGACCGGATTGGAGATCAGTCCCTTGGCGTGCAGGCGCTCCATCGCGTCCCAGTCGAACGACTTCCACGTGCGCGCTCCCTCCATCATCGGGCCACTTTCGTGTATCCCCAGATAGAGGAGGGCCAAAACGGCCTCGTCGATCTTGTTCTCGTCCACGGAGAGTTCCCCTAACCCAAGACTCCCGACTCCCGCAAGGCAGCGACATCCTCGATCCCGAGTTCCGCAAGCACCTCGTCCGTGTGTTCGCCGAGGGCCGGCGCAGGCGCTCCGGGCGAGAGCGCGTGCTGGTCGAACCCCGCAGCGGGCGTTGCCTCCCAGGCGGGTCCGGCGTGAGGATGCTCGAAGCGGCGAATCGTTCCGTTGCGCGCGATCTGCGGATCCTCGAAGACATCCTCCACCGTGTTCACGGGGGCCGCTGGGACCTGCTCTGCATCGAGCTTCTCCACCCAGTCCGCCACGGTCCCGTCGGCAAGCGCCTCGCGTATCGCCGCTACCATCTCCGGAAAGTGCGCCGCCCGTGCCGCCAGGTCCTTGAAACGCTCGTCCGTCACGAGATCGGGGCGGTCCAGCGCGCGCGTTAGTCCCTGCCATTCAGAGTCCGAAGCGGCGAACGCCACTAGGTGTCCGTCGCCCGTCTCGAACGGCTGGTCGTAGGCATCCATCGAGACCGGCTCCGAGACCCCCTCGCCGATCAGGGCGTGATTCATGAACGCGTCCGGCCATAACCAGGCGACGGTGGCGTCGAGCATGGCGACGCGCACGTGGTCGCCCTTCCCCGTGTGCTCCCGGCCGAGGAGAGCCGCCGTGATCGCCTGGGCCGCGGTCACGGCCGTCACCTTGTCCGGCAGGATCGTGCGTACGAAACGCGGTTTGTCGGAGCCGCCCTGCACCGACACCACCCCGGAGAGCGCCTGGATGACGGGATCGTAGACGCGCTTGTGCACGTACGGCCCGGACTCGCCGAAGCCGCTGATGGAGACGTAGACGATGTCTTCCCTGAGCGCGCGCACGCGGTCCTCGCCGAGGCCCATCCGTTCCGCGGCGCCCGGCCGGAAGTTCTGCACGAAGACGTCCGCCCCGGCGATCAGGCGCTCGAGCACGGCCATGCCCCGCAGGTCCTTGAGATCGAGGACCACGGAGCGCTTGCCCCGGTTGTTCGCCATGTAGAACGCCGATATGCCGCCCCGCGCGGCCCCGGCGTAGCGCATCAGGTCCCCCGTCGGTGCCTCCACCTTGATCACGTCCGCTCCCTGGTCGCAGAGCAACTGGGTGGCATACGGACCGGACACCATGGAGGTGAGGTCGACGATGCGGTAGGGACTTAAGGGGCCGGCCATGGACACTCCAATCCGGGGCGTGGACGTTAGTATCTTCGTGCCCCGAACCACTGGCAACGCAGAGGATCTTCGGGGAGGTGCCCGACAGCGAACTCGCAAGCTAACCCACGACTCCCGCCTCGCGCATGACGGCGACATCCTCGATCCCGAGCTCCGCGAGGACCTCCTCCGTGTGCTGCCCGAGCATCGGCGCGGGCGCCCCGGGTTCCAGCGCATGCTCGGCGAACCGCGCCGCCGGGCGCGCCTCCCAGGCCGCGCCGCCCTGCGGGTGCTCGATCCGGCGGATCGTCCCGTTCTGAACGATCTGGGGGTCCTCGAACACCTCCGTGATCTTGTTCACGGGCGCTGTCGGGACCTGCTCCGCGTCCAGCTTCGCCACCCATTCCTCCGTGGTGCCGGTCCACAGTACGGCACGGATCCTGGGGGTTATACACATCTGACGCTGCCGACGA
>VXNE01000251.1 GCA_009840715.1 Gammaproteobacteria bacterium | reverse complement strand
GGACGAGACCGTCCGCTTCCAGGGGCGAGGCGTCGGCGGTTTCGAGCACCGCGACCAGTTCGCCCTCTCTGGTCAGCAACTCGGTGCGGCCCGGGTCCGTGGTCGTACTCCAGGTCACGACGAGGTGATCGCCGGTGGGGGAGAAGGGAGAAGCGCCCGTAACCAGTGAAATCATCGAGCCGTGGTTGCCGCGGCTGGGCGTGATCTTCGCGAAGTTCGACCCGTCGAGATCGACGCCGTAGACGAAGTGATGGTACGGATTCCCGTCCGCCTCGGACTGCGAACCGAGGAGGTACAGCCGTCCCGCCTCGCGATCGACGTGCACGATCGCTCCCACGTTCCAGTCGCCTGACGTGATCTGGGCGGTGTTCCCATCGGCGTCCTTGCGGTACAGGTGCCCGTAACCGCTCTCGTCGGAGAACCAGACCAGGGTGCCATCCGCGAAGTCGACCACCTGGGGCGGCAACGGCGTGGCCAGTCCCGGGGAAGACGTGCGTTCGCTCACGCGGTTCACTTCCATGCGGACCTCGCCCGTGTCCAGGTCGACACGATGGATCGAATAGCCGCGGGCAAACGGCTTGCGGTGCACGAATGCGAAACCGCCGGAATCCTCCCGCCACCAGACTTCCCCGGAGTCGGGGCCGGTAATCGCGGCGTAGGTGAGTTCGATGTCCGGATAGTCGATGTCCGTGCGCGCGCTACTCGGGATGTCGAACACCACGAAGCGGCCCCGGGGTTTGACCTCGTCGCGCGCGAAGGCGTAACGCATCGTGTGCGTGCGCGGCCGCCGGCTGCCGTCGGCCGGGACGTGTTCGATGATCGAAAGTTCCCCGACGCCGCGCTCATCGACGCGCTGGGTGAGCAGCTTCGCGGAATCGGGCGACCACTTCACCTGGGGTGCGTGCCCGCCCAGCAGCCGCTGCATCGAAATGTAGGAGACGCTGGTGCCGAGCTGGCCGCCGTAGTGCCAGGCTTCCTCGCCGTCCGTGGTCAAGCGGACGCGGGTCTCCCCGTCCGCCGAACGGACCCAGAGGTCATCGTCGTCGTGATAGGCGGCCCACTTGCCGTCCGGAGAAGGGGTCTCCAGCGGCGTGAACGGCGGTGCGGGCGGCTCCGACGCCGTGCAGCCTGCCGCCGTGCATCGGTAGAACGCCTCTCCAGCAGAGAAGTCGATGCCGCCGTCCTCGTTGAAGGTGAACGTCTCGAACGGGAGCGTCGTTGCCGTGTACTCCCCCTCCTCGTCCAGCCGGGACAGTTCACCGGCGATGAAGGCGTGGTCGAACGACGGTTCCCGTGCGCCGGTCGCCGCCGTGACGGTCACGAACTCCGTGCCGCCTTCGGCGCGTGCGCGGCGGTACCAGAAGCGGTCACCCTCAGCGGTCCAGTTCGGGGTGACCGAGGCGTTGAGCACATACTGGTCCTGCTTGCCCAGCAGGAAGCGCTCGGCGCGCCGGTAGGCCTCCGCCGGCACCATCGCCGCCTCCCCGGCACGATCCGATGCCCCGGCAGCGTCGTCCATGCCAGCGGGCTCGCAACCCCATACCACCGCGAGCGGGACGGACCAGAAGAGGAACCGCGTCCATCTGTTCATTCGAACGGCCTCAGCATCTCGACGAGGTACCGTCTCTTCAGCTCCATGTTGAACTCGCCCGTCTTGCCCATCGCGCCGTGCCCCGTGTCGGGATAGATCATCATGCGGTGCTGCTTGCCCAGGCGGACCAGGTGCTCGGTCATCTGGAACATGTCCGCCTGGGTGCCGGTGTCGTTGATGCCGCCGACCTGCAGCAGCTCGCCCTCGAGTCGCGGCGCGAGCGCAAAGGCATCCGCCGCATCGTAGGCGGCCTTGTTCTCCTGCGGCATCCCGAGATAGACCTCGTAGAGGGTGAAACGGCGCGAACTGTAGCCGGGCACCTCGCTGATCCCCACCTTGTAGAGGTCCGGCGCCTGGGTCATGGCGCGGAAGGTGAAGTGGCCGCCCCAGGACGCGCCCATGACGGCGACGCGGTCGAGATCCATGAACGGCAAACGCTCGCCGAGCTGGCGAATCGCGCCGGCGTGGTCGTCGATCTCGAACTGCCCCCAGTTCATGTAGACCGTGTCGTGGAACGCCTTGGAACGCTCCGGCGTCCCGCGGCCGTCGAGGATGACCACGAGGAATCCGAGCTGCGCGAGGGCCCGTGCGAAGTTCCCGGAGCGACCGACCAGGGCGCCGAACGGCCCGAGATCGTCGCCGAAGTCCACGGGCCGCCACGTGGTCTGAGGTCCGGCGTAGATGTACTCGACCACCGGGTACCGCTTCCCGGCATCGAAGTCGTTGGGGAAGTACATCGTCACCCAGAGGTCGGTCTCCCCGTCGGCCGCCTTCACCACGTATTCCTTCGGCGCCACCCAGCCAAACGCCTCGAGGCGCCCGATGTCCGCCTCCCCCAGCACGCGCACCAGGCTGCCGTCGGCGGCCCGCAGTTCCGTGCGGGGCGGCGCGTCGACGTTGGAGTACGTGTCGACGAAGTACTGCCCGGACGGCGAGATGTTGGCCGCGTGCTGGCCGATACCCTCGGTGAGCTGTCCGAAGCCCCGTCCATCCAGACCCACGCGGTACAGGTGGGTGTCGTATGGCCGCGACTGGTCGCCGTGCCCGGTGAAATACACCCAGCCCCCGTCCTGATCGACCCGCACGACGTCCTTGACGGGCCACTCGCCGCTCGTGAGCTGCCGGACCAGGCGGCCGTCCATGTCGTAGTGGTACAGGTGGTCCCAGCCGCTCCGCTCCGAGTTCCACAGGAAGCCGGAGCCGTCCGCGAGCAGGAAAAACCCGGTCTCCGTGGCCCAGATAGCCTCGTGATGATTGGTGAGGAAGGTTTCGGACGCCTCGGTCAGGATGGTGCGCACCTCGCGCGTGACGGCATCCACCCCGAGCAGTTCCACGCGGCTGAGTAGGCGGTCGTACCGGGCGACGATCAGCTCCGAGCCGTCCGGCAACCACGAGAGCACGCGCAGGTAATGGTCCGTGTTGTCCCCCATGTCCACGTGTCGGGGGTCCCGGGCGTGGATGTCGAGCAGGTACAGTTCCGACCGGTAGAGGGTGGCCCCCGCCGGGATGGTGAGGACTTCCCGGACCTCCTCCAGGGGCTTCAGCCACTTGATGGTGGGAATGGTGGGCATCCCGCCCGCATGCTGCTTCATGACGGCGATCTGCTCCCCGGTGGGCGACCAGGGCTGCCAGAGGGCCGCCTCCACATCCCAGAAGTCGGTGGGCGTACCGTCCGCCGTGACCATCACCTCCTGCCCGTCCACCGTCGCCCTGAGCGCCAGGTTGTTGTCGCGCACCGTCGCGAACCACTTGCCGTCCGGCGACATGGCTTCCGGGGAGGGCAGCGGGCCGAGACCCTGGAAGCGTTCCCGGAGGTAGGTCCCGGGCAGGGCCCGTTCGGCCTCGCTCTTGACGAGCGCGATGGAGAACGCGGACGGCGGGAGTTGCCGGGTCACCTCGTAGGACCCGAGGTCGAGGGTGAAACTCGCGCCCTCCAATGCAAAGGAGATGCTGTCGGCCCCGGCCCACTGGAACGTGGCGAACGGCACGCCCGCACCCGCCGGTTCGTGGCCCAGCGCCTCGGTCAGCGCGGTGCGTAACCGGGTGACATCGAACAGGGGTTCGACGGTGTTCTCCGCCGGATCGACCTTGAGGATTTCCCTCGCGTTCGGACCCCCGGTCTCGTACCAGAACGTCGATCCGTCCGGCAGCCAGTGGGGAACGATGCGACCGCCGTCGATCATGCGCTGGTAGTCGAGATACGCCCGATAGGCGGCATCGCGGTCGGCTGGGATGTCCACAGCCAGGGACGGCACGGCGATCGCCGCCGTCAGGCACAGGCCAGCGAGGAAGCTGGGCATGCTCGCTTCTCCAGAAACGGTGTGTGGACTAGGACGCGATCCGGCCCGCCCTCCCTCATCGGCGGCGCCGCCGGCGATCAGAAGTACTCGGCGATCTCTTCCGGCGCGAACTTGCCGGTCAGCACGTAGACGTACATGGGGAGCAACGCCATCCGGGCATCGAGGGATTCGTTGTACCCGATCGTGTAATACCCCACCTGGTGGAAGTAGGTGATGCGGGCGCGGATGAAGGCCTCGTCCTCCCCGTAGCCGAAGTCCAGGAAGATGCGCTTGATGTAGGCGATCCGTTCCTCGTCCACCGTCTTGACGACCGCCGAGACGTCGTCGGAGGTGCGCGCCCAATCACGCATCGCCGACTCCAGGGAGGGGTCGAACTCCGACTCGTCGACCCACAGGTGCACCAGCCGCACGAACTCTTCCATGCCCGACGCGCCGTCGCCTCCGACCAGGCGTTCGAACATCTCGCGGCTCTGGCCCCGCCACTGGGAAAGCAGCGTCTCCAGGAGGTGGTTCCGGTCACGAAAGTGCCAGTAGAAGCTGCCGCGCGTGACCGTCAGGTCCTCCGCGAGCGGGCCGATCTTCACCGCGTCGATACCGCCGTGGACCAGCCTCCGCTGCGCGGCGTTGAGCCAGTCCTCCGGGCGCAGCCGGGAGACCGTGCGCAGGCCCCGGTCATCGAGTGCCGACCCGCGCCCCGGGGCTGCCGCCTCCGATTCACCCATGGCCGCCATCCTCCAACGGGCCGGTCACGGGTACTCCATCTTTGTCATGCAGGCTTCGACGCACGGCGGCGCACTATCCCTCAACGGCTCGGACGCGGATGGGGCATCAATCGGGTTGGGCGGTCAGTTCGAGGAACCCGCGCGGAGAGAACACTTCGACCGGGCCGTAGCGAGGCTCCGCGAAGTCCCGCCGGTTACCTGTGATGAGCACGGCGCCGGCAGCGGCGGCCGTGCGGAGATAGACCTCGTCGTCGGCGTCGCGCAGGCCGAAAACGGTATCGCCCGGCTCTCACCCTTGCCTGGCACGACGCGCCTTGCGCGCCTCGGCGATGTCCGCAATCACCTCCGCCATGATCTCCTCTTCGGAGCGGCGGGCGTCCTCGGGCGTGCACTCGATGGCATCAAGGATCGCCGCGACCCGATCGGCCGCGCCGCGATCTACAACGTCCTTGAGGCGTAAGAGGATGCCGTCCCCGACGACAGTGGCTTCCATGACGTCGCCTTCGCGCAGGTTCAGCCCCTTGCGGAGCTTCGCCGGAATGGTGACCTGATACTTTGGCTTGACGGTAACGAGTGGCATTGGATCCTGCTCCTCCGCAACGCCGGGTAGTATTTTACGACTTTCGGAAAGTAGCTCCACTGTGGGCACCGGGCCGCCCGAGCGTCATAGGTGCACCGCCATCGGAAGAACGCCCATGAGATTCCTGCTGGGGCTTGCCCTGTGTACCGCCAACCTCGTTTTCGCCACCGACATCGTACGGCCGAAGTACGCGATCGACCTCTCGAATCCCTTCTCCACCGACAGCGTGACCGCCTACGCCGGCGACCATGGGGCCGTCCATGCCTACATCGACGCGGAAGTCGAGGCGCACACCACCGCGCTGCAGCGCTGGATGCGGCAGCGTTCCATCAGCGCCCTGAACGTCGGCGTACGCGACATGGCGGAGATGGTGCGCGGGGACTTCGAGGCGCTCGGCTTTGCGGAGGCGGAACTGGTGGAGACTCCCGGCCATCCCGGCGTCTGGGGCTACTACGACGCCGGGGCCGAGAAGACGCTCATGGTCTACATGATGTACGACGTGCAGCCCGTGGACCCCGAGGACTGGCGCTCGCCGCCTTTCGAGGCACGGATGGTCGACACGCCCCAGGGGCGGGCCATCATGGCGCGGGGCGCCACGAACCAGAAGGGCCCCCAGCGCGCCTTCCTGAACGCCGTGGAGGCCATACTCGCGGTGGACGGCGAGCTGCCCGTGAACCTCATGATCACCGCGGAGGGCGAAGAGGAACTCGGCTCGCCGAACTACCCCGAGATCGTCGACCGCTACGAGGCGCGCCTCAAGCAGGCGGACGGCGTGATCTTTCCCATGTCGGGACAGGACACCGAGGGCCAGACGAGCCTGATCCTGGGCGTCAAGGGCATCGTCTACTGGGAACTGGAAGCCAGGGGCGGCGCGTGGGGCGGGCCCGTCGCGGCGGAGATACACGGTTCGTACAAGGCGATCACGGACTCGCCGGTGCTGCGCCTGGTGCAGGCGATCTCGACGCTCGTCAGCGAAGACGGCAACACCATCGAAGTGCCCGGCTACTACGACGACGTGCGCCCGCCCACGGCGGAGGAGCAGTCGCTGATCGCCGGCTACGTGGAGAAGGCGAACCTAGGCACGATGCGGGAACTGCTGGGCATCGAGCGCTGGATCGACGGGATGGACGGGGCCGACGTGCTGCACGACCTCATCTACACGCCGACGATGAACATAGACGGCATCTGGGCCGGCTACACGGGAGAGGGCGTCAAGACGATCCTGCCGCACATGGCCACGGCCAAGATGGACTCCCGCCTGCCCGTCGGCATCGATCCCGACGATGCCCTGGCAAAGATCCGCGCCCACCTCGACGCACACGGATTCCCTGATGTCGCCATGAACGTGCTGGCCGCCTATCCGGCCTCACAGACCTCCGTGGACACGGACCTGGCCCGCTCCGCCATCGCGGTCTACAAGCGCTACGGCGCGACGCCGATCGTCAATCCCCGCGCCGCCGGCAGTGCGCCCTTCCACGAGTTCACCGAGCGCCTCGGCCTGCCGATGATCCCGTTCGGCCTCGGTCACGGGCGCGGCGCGCACGCCCCCAACGAGGTCTACGTGATCGATTCGGCAGGCAAGGTCGCCGGCCTTGCCGAGATCGAGAAGGCCTACGCCGATCTCCTGTACGCGTTCGCGGCCGATTGACGCGCGAGCTTGCCCTCAAAAGCGAACCGTCAGGTTCAGGCCATAGGTTCTCGGGCGGTTCACGTAGGACGAGAACACGATGTTGCCCGCCGGACCCGTCTGCAGGCGCGACTGGTCGCTCAACTCGTTGGTCAGGTTCTCGATGGAGAAGATCGCCGACCAGCTTTCGCCCTGCACGCCGGCGCGCAGGTTGACGAGGCTGTAGTCGCTCAATAGCGAGTTCTCGCTGTTCAGGGCGCTCTGGTACCGCTCGTCTATCCACATGAAGTCCACGCGGCCCACGAAGTCGAGGCCCTGCCACCACTCGGGATAGAGAACGTCCAGCGCGAGGCTCAGGCTGTACTCGGGCACGTTCGGTAGCTTGTTGCCGTCGTCGATCACGGCGGGGGGACGGCCCAGGGCCTCCCGCACGGCTTCCGCCAGCGGGGTCTCGTACAACTGGTCGCCGGAGAACTCGGACGCCGTGTAGTTGAACGCGCCGGTGAAGGACACGTAATCGGTGATGGCCCAGACCGACTCCACCTCGAAGCCGGAACTCGAGGCGTCGCCGGCATTGTCCAGGAGCCCTCCCGCGCTGGTGATGAGCATCACCTGGATGTCGTCCCAGTCGTTGTAGAAGACGGCGGCGTTGAGCACGAGCCGGCCGTCGAGCAGGGTGTTCTTCAGCCCGACCTCGTAGGCGGTCATCTCGTCCTGCTCGAAGTCCACCTCGTCGTTGGGCACTTCCGGGGCCGTGGCGACGACGAAGGTCGAGTTCAGCCCGCCGTTGCGCACGCCCTTGCTCATGGAGGCGTAGGCAAGCGTTCCCTCGGTGACGTCCCACTCGACCGAAAGCTTCGGCAGCCACTCGCCATCGACGGAGGTCTCCACCTCCGTGAGGTCCTGCAGGCCCACGGCGCTCAGCAACTGGAGGTTGGTGATGTAGATCGCCGCCCCACAGGGATCGTCGGTGCCCGCGGCAAAGGTCGGCGGCCGCGGCATGAAGCTCCTCGTGAGGATGCAGGTGGCGAGAATCGGGTCGTTCGTGGTCGCTGGATTCTGGGTCGGCGAGGTGAGGTCCTCGTCCATCCAGCGGACGCCGCCGATCAGGCGCACGTTCTCCGCGATGCTCCACGTGATCTCGCCGAACAGCGACAGTTGCTCGCGCTTGGACGGCCCCGACTCCACGTCCGACCCGAAGAACAGATCGTCGCCCGGGCTCGGGATTCCCAGGAGCAGGTTGCCGAGCGTGGTGAGCGGCACGATCTGCGGACTGCGGGCGATGGAATAGCCGAAGCCCTCCTGGTCCTTGTAGTAGGCGCCCAGGAGCACGTTGACCGGCCCGTCGAAGTCGGACACCAGGCGCAGTTCCTGGTTGAAGCTCTCGTCCCGGCCGTAGGTCTCGGTCGTGACGTCGAGAATCTGGCCGAACAGAACCGGGCCGGAGTTCTGGCCCTGCACGAAGTCGTACCGCGACCAGAGCAGTTCGCGTTCGTAGTAGCCGGTCACGGAAGTGAGGGCGAAGCGGCCGAAATCGTATTCCAGCGTCAGGCTGTAGAGTTCGTAGTCATCGTCCCAGTCCTCGTCGATCGGGCGCTGGCTGAACCGGAGGTCTGATCGGTCGCTGTCGGCGAGCCAGTCGCCGGCGTGGTCGTCCTCCGTGAAGTGCGCCACGGCGCGTGCGCGAAATCTCTCGCTCGGCTGCCAGGCCACGGAGACACGGCCGCCCTGGCTCTGGTAGTCGTTGTAGTCGACGGTCCGCGTCAGCGCGTTGTCGATGAACCCTTCGTCGTCCCGGGTAAAGCCGACCACCCGCACGCCCAGCACGTCGGGGACGAGGGTGGCGTCGATCACGCCCTGCACCGTGAGCGCCTCGCCGCCGTCCTGGACGCTGCCCATCCTGACGTTCGCGGCACCGCGAATCCCGGCTTCCAGCGTGGGCGCATTGCTGAAGTAGCGCACCGTGCCGCCTACCGAGCCCTCCCCGAAATAGGTGGGCTGCGGCCCCCGGAGGACTTCGATGCGGCTCATGTCGAAGGTGTTGACGTCCCGCTGGCGGGAACTGGCGGCCTGGATCGGCACCGAGTCGACGAACTGGCTGACCACCGGCTGCGAGCCGAGAATGTCCAGCGTGCCCTGGTTGACGATCTTGGCGACGCCCCGGATGGACACCTCGTTCGCGTTCGGACCCCGGTAGGTGAAGTCGAGTCCCGCCGTCCGGCGCGCGATGTCGCCGAAGTCGACGATGCCCGCCCGTTCGATCTCGTCCTGGGCGATGGCGCGGATGCTCTGGCCGATGTCCTGGGCGCTCTCCTCCCGCAGACGCGCCGTGACGACGATCTCCTCGATCACGCCCGCGCTGTCGTCCGCTGGCTGCGCAAGGGCAGGTAGGGCCATCCCGACGGTGGTCGCCAGGGCGGTGCTCACGAGCACCAGCCTGGTGAGCTTGGTGACACGATGCCTGTTCTGAATCATCCTCTTCTCCTGGTGTTAGCCGTCTCGCCCAACAGCGCGCTCCGCGATGCGGGCCGTGTCCTCCAGCCAATCGCGCAGATACCTCCCGTACCCCCGATCGACATAGATCTCGAACTCGTCCGTTCCCGTCCGCACGATGGCGGCGGCAACCTCTGCAAACCGGGTCGGGCGGCAACCGCCGGGCGGGAAACCCGACTCCCGGAAGTCCAGCGCCGCGCCTGAAGCCAGCACGTCAAGAACATCGCGCCCCGCGACGCGCAGCACGGAAAATGCCGCCGACTGGTCGACGGCGTTGTGAAGCACGCCGGAGAGGTCCGCTTCGCACCGTTCGACCATGGAGGGCGCAGTTTGCCGCCGGCTGGCCAGCAACCAGTGATCGGGGCCGAGCCAGAGGCTTTGCGGATCGTCCCCCGCGGCGCTGAGCGGCGGGGCCAGATGCAGCCGGTGGACGGCGTCGGCGGCGGCGCCTCGTGCAACCCGGAGCGAGACGAGCGCGCGGCCCGCCGCCTGCTCGATCTGGATGTCCAACCCCTCAGGCACGCATCCGCTCCCCCGCCGGATCGTAGAAGCAGGGCTCGACCACGCGCGCCGGCGTGGTACGGCCGCCGTCGTACACGAGCACTTCTTCGCCCTTGCGTCCGAAGCCTCCCTCGAGGAGGCCGATGCCGATGCTTCTGCCGAGCGTCGGGCTGAGGCAGGCGCTGGTGACAAAGCCCTCGCTCCGTCTCGCGCCGTTACCCCCCGTCACGACGTGGGCGCCGGCCGCGACGCTCGCGTCGCCGTCGAGGAGTTCGAAGCCGACCAGTTGCCGGCGGTCCTCCCGCTGGTCGTTTGGCCGCGCGAGCGACCGCGCGCCGATGAAGTCGCGGCGCTTGCGGGCGACGATGCCGCTGAAACCGATGTCCAGGGGATTCGTGGTGCCGTCCGTGTCGACGCCAACGTGAATGAACCCCTTCTCCGTACGCAGCACCATCAGGGCCTCGACTCCGATGGGCACGACCTCCCCGGAGCCGGCCGCGGACC
Organism: Gammaproteobacteria bacterium; assembly: GCA_009840715.1. Lineage (GTDB taxonomy): Bacteria > Pseudomonadota > Gammaproteobacteria > Pseudomonadales > Azotimanducaceae > VXNE01. Next base: position 1,977 of record VXNE01000251.1, on the reverse strand, counting down.
GAAGCCGCTCGAAGATCGACACGGCGCGGTCCGACGGCACGCTGAGTTCATAGCTCTGCTCGCCCGAGAAGCTCACGCGTTGCAGGCGATACGGCGTGCCGTCGGCGAGACAGCCCTCGGCGAAGCTCATGTGCGGGAAGCTGTCGGTCGACAGGTCGAGCAGTCCCGGTAGCGACTCCAGAACGCTGCGCGCATCCGGGCCGGCGAGAGTCGCCACGGCCCATTGCGACGTGACGTTGCTCAGCACGACTTCCAGGTCGAAGTACTCGCACTGGCGCCATTCCTCGAGCCATGCCGCGACACGGTCCGCGTTCCCCGAGGTGGTGTTGACCAGGAAGCGATCCTCCGCGACGCGGACGAACACCCCATCGTCCATGACGATGCCGTTCTCGTTCAGCATCAGTCCGTAGCGGACCCGCCGGGGCTTGAGCGTCGGGACGTTGTTGACGTAGATGCGGTCGAGGAACACGGCCGCATCCGGCCCCCGGACCTCGATCTTGCCGAGCGGCGACCCGTCGAAGAAGCCCACCGACTGGCGCACCGCCAGCACCTCCCGCGCGATTGCCGCGTCGCGGTCCGGGCCGTAGCAGGCCGGCCGCTTCCAGCTCCCGTAGTCGTCGAACACGGCGCCCTGGGCGGCATGCCAGTCATGGGCGGCAAGCAGCTTCGGCGGGCGGTAGAAGTCGCCGCGCCGGTTGCCCGCGATCGCGCCCATGGTCACCGGGGCGAACTGCGGCCGGCTGGTGGTCGTCCCCACCTCTCCCGGCGTCCTCCCGGTCAGTTGTCCGAGCACGGTCAGCGCGTTCAGGTTGCTCGTCTTGCCCTGGTCCACCGCCATGCCGGCAGTGGTGTAGCGCTTCATGTGCTCGACCGAGACGTAGTTCTCGCGGACGGCGAGCTCGAGGTCCGCAACGGTGACGTCGTGCTGGAAGTCCACCCACTGGCGCCCGGTCCGCACCGGCGCGGTTTGGCACGGCAGGATCGGCCAGTCGTTCTGCCCGGCAAAACTGCCGCTTGCGGCGCCAACCGTCTCCCATCCCTCGGGATCGCGGTCCGGTACGAAGCAGTGCAGCGCCGCGTCGTAACGCAGCTTGCCACCGGCCTGGGAGTAGAGCTGCGTCGCGGGGTTCAGGCCCCCGGACATGCCGATGACGTCGCATTCCACCTGCCGGACGGACCCATCGGCCGCGGCGAAGCGCAAGGCCCGCAGACCGCGCGATCCCCTCGCCGTCAGCGGCGTCGCCCCGAGATACACGGGGATGCCGCGCTCCCCCGCGGCCTCGAGCAGCCCCGCTTCGACCTCGCCCCGCGTGTCGACGATGGTGCACACGGGCGTTCCGGCATCGTGGACGGCCAGCAGCGAACGCCATCCGCAGTCGTTGTTGACGACGCCGGCAACACGCCGGCCGCAATCCACGGCAAAGCGACCGGCGTACTTGTGAACGGCGCCGGCCAGCATGACGCCCGGCAGGTCGTTGTTGCCGAACAGCATCGGCTGTTCGAACGCGCCAGTGGCCAGCACGACCTTCCCGGCGCGTACCTTCCAGAAGCTCTCGACGGCTTCGTCGCCCCGCCAGGCGGCGCCGCGGTCATGGATCGTGAGCAGGTTGTGGTCGTAGCAGCCAGCGACGGTCGCATCGTCCATGAGCCGGACGTTGTCCATGTCGTCGAGTTCAGCCAGCGTTGCCGCCAGCCACGCGTCCGATTCGACGCCGTCGATCTCCATCCGGTCGTGAAGCAGGGAACCGCCGAACTCCATGTCCTGCTCAACGAGCAGCACGTCCTCGCCCCGGCGGCCCGCAGCCACCGCAGCCGTGAGGCCAGACCGACCCGATCCCACCACCAGCACCTCGCAGCGGGCGTTCAGGTGCCGGTAGCGCGTCGCGTCCGTACCCGCCGGCACGCGCCCGAGTCCGCCGACACGTCGCACCGCCCACTCGAACGCGCGCCAGTGCGGCCACTTGAACATCTTGTAGT
>VXNE01000239.1 GCA_009840715.1 Gammaproteobacteria bacterium | reverse complement strand
GGGCTACGTCGGCCTGGTCACCGGCAAGCCGCTGCAGCTCGTACTCGCGAGCGGGGGCTCGTACCCGGCGGGCTTCCCGCTGGAAACCCACGGCACCGCCACGGACTTCCAGCGCCCCTACCTGGAACACGTTGCGCGCTTCATCGGCTTCGAGGACATTCGCGCGATCCGGATCGAGCGGACCAGCGCGTTGCTCCCGGACGCGCTGGAGGAACTGCTCGCCCGGCGGTGCGAGGAAGCCGCCGAAGCCGCCGCGACTTTCTAGGGTGCCGCCAAAGGAGAGAGACATGACCCGACTCGAGGACAAGGTCGCCCTGATCACCGGCGCCGCAAGCGGCATGGGCGCCGCCACGGCCCGGATGTTCGCTGCCGAGGGCGCACGCGTGCTGATCGCGGACCTGCAGGAAGAGGCCGGCCGCGCCCTTGCGGAGGAACTCGGCGACGCCGGCCTGTTCGAGCGGTGCGACGTCAGCGTCGAGGACGATGTGGCCACCGCCGTGGCACGCGCCGAAGCGCAATGGGGACGCCTCGACTGCATTTTCAACAACGCCGGCTTCGGCGGCGCAATCGGGCCCGTGGACGAAACCTCCACCGACGACTTCGACATCACGATGGATGTCCTCGTGAAGGGCGTGTTCTTCGGCATGAAGCACGCCGCGCCCATCATGAAGCGGCAACGCGGCGGGTCGATCATCAGTACGGCCTCCGTCGCGGCCGGGTACGGCGGCTGGTCGCCGCACACCTACAGCGCCGCCAAGGCCGCCGTCATCGCCCTCACGCGCTCCGTCGCGCTCGAGATGGCCGATTGGGATGTCCGGGTCAACTCCATTTCTCCGGGCGTCATCGAGACGCCCCTGGCCGTCGGCCGGGGATTCACGCCGGAGGCGATCGAGCGTTTCCGGAGCGAGAATACCGAAGCGCAGCCCCTCGCCCGGGTCGGGGCGCCGGACGATATTGCCCACTGCGCGGTGTGGCTCGCGAGCGACGAGTCAACCTTCGTCACGGGGCAGGACATCGTGGTCGACGGCGGCTTCTCCGCCGGGCGCTCCTGGCGCCGGCAGCCGCCGTGGATGCGGCAGCCGCACCCGCTCAAGGTGTACCGGCCGCCGGGACGTTAGCTCCAGGCGCCGAGGATCGCTCCCATGATGAGGCTGAGTACCACGCGGTAGCCCGCCGTGATCGTCCACAGCCGCATGCCGGTGCCGCTGTGCGCCGCGTCGGAAGCGGTCGAGGCGGCGATGAAGCCGATGCCGACGGCGAGCCCCATCAGCAGTCCGCCACCGAGGCTATCGATACCGAGCCCCTGCATCAGCAGCGCCATCACGACGCAGGTCAGGAGCGCCGCGAAGAAGCTGACGACGAAGGGCATTGGCGGGGTCGGCAGTTCCTCGGCCGTCTTGCCGATCGCCGCCATCCAGGGTTTGCCGAAGAGCGGTCCGTACCAGAGTCCGCCGAGGGCGAACGCCGCTACCGTCGCGACCAGGATCGCCCACCAGTTGAGTGCCGCAAGATAGGCCATGGGTTCAACCTCCCTGTCCGTCTGGGTCGCCCGGGCCGGGAGGCCCCGGACACGCCGATGGTAACATCGCGCGCTCGCCAGCCTGCCCGCGGAGCACCATGCAAACGGACCATTTCGACGTCGTCATCGTCGGGGCCGGACTGTCCGGCATCGGCGCCGCCTGCCACCTCAGGCGCAGGTGTCCGACCAAGACCTTCGTGCTCCTCGACCGCCGCGACGCCATCGGCGGCACCTGGGACATCTTCCGCTACCCGGGCGTGCGCTCGGACAGCGACATGCACACCCTCGGTTACGACTTCAAGCCCTGGAAAGCCGCCAAGGCCATCGCCGACGGGCCCGCCATCCTCGACTACGTACGGGAGACCGCCTCGGAAAACGACATCGAGCGCCACATCCGCTTCCACCACCTCGTCGAGAGCGCGTCCTGGGACAGCGCGTCCTGCCGCTGGACGGTCACGGCGCGCCGGACCGAGCACGGCGACACGGCCTCCTTCACGTGCAACTTCCTCTACATGTGCGCGGGGTACTACAGCTACGAGGGCGGCCACCTGCCCGAGTTCCCCGGCATCGAGCGGTACCGCGGCACCGTCGTGCATCCGCAGGAGTGGCCGGAAGACCTCGACTACCGGGACAAGCACGTGGTCGTGATCGGTAGCGGCGCGACGGCCATGACCCTGGTGCCGGCCATGGCGGAGAACGGCGCGCAGGTGACGATGGTGCAGCGTTCGCCCACCTATGTCGTCTCGCGTCCCGACGAGGACGCGATCGCGAACCGGCTGCGCAGGTTGCTCCCGGAGCGGCTCGCCTACGCGGTCACCCGCTGGAAGAACGTGACGCTGGGGCGGTTCTTCTACCACAACACCCGCGTGCGCCCAGAGCGCGTGAAGGCCATGCTGCTCAAGGGCGTCCGCGCCGCGCTCGGCCCGGACTACGACGTGGAGACCCACTTCACGCCCCGCTACAACCCCTGGGACCAGCGCCTCTGCCTGATCCCGAACGCGGACCTGTTCCGCACGATCAACTCGGGCGCCGTGGAGGTGGTCACCGACACCATCGACACGTTCACCGAGGACGGCCTCAAGCTCGATTCCGGACGCGAACTCCCCGCCGACATCGTCGTCACCGCCACCGGCCTGCGCCTGGTCGCCGTAGGCAACGTCGCTTTCGAGGTCGACGGCGAGCCGGTCCGTTTCCCGGACACCGTCGCCTACAAGGGCACGATGTACTCGGGCGTTCCCAACCTCGCCTCCACGTTCGGCTACATCAATGCGTCCTGGACGCTTCGCGCCGACCTGATCGCGCGTTTCGTCTGCAAGGTCCTCAACCACATGGATGCGACGGGGACGCGCCGGTGCACGCCGCGCCTGCGGGAGGAAGACCGGGGCATGCCGCTCAGGCCCTTCGTCGACGACTTCTCGTCCGGGTACTTCGCCCGCGCCCTGGACCTGCTGCCGAAACAGGGCGACCGGGATCCGTGGCGAAACACCCAGAACTACGCGTACGAACGCAAGCTGATCGGGCGGGCGCGGCTCGACGACGGCGCCCTCGTGTTCGAAGCTCCCGCGGAGCCGACAGCCGTGACGGACCGCGAGCTGCAGCGCGTCGCCGCCGGCGGCTGACGGCCCGGGCTCAGCGCAGATGCCGTACATCACCGGACGCGTCGTGCATGACGCGGACTCGCACGTCATGGAGACAGCGGGCTGGCTGGACGACTTCGGGACCTCGCGCGTTCGTGAAGCTTTCAACGCCCGCATGCGGCAACGCGAACTGGCGGCCATCGTGGCGCAGCACGACGACCCCGCCTATCGCGCCCGCGACGCCGACGAGATCATGGCGCGCAAGAACTACCACGCGACGGGCGCCACCCGCCGCGAGGACCGGTCGCTCGCGCTCGACCTGATCGGCGTCGCGAGCCAGCTCGTCTTCCCCACGTCCCCCAACGTCTGGCTCGAGGGACTCGAGCACGGGAACGACCCGGACCTCCTGTACGGCGCCGCGAGCGCGACGAACCGATCCCAGGTCGCGTTCTGTTCGGTCGACCCACGCCTGCTCCCGGTGGGTTACGTGCCCCTCGCCGACCTCGAGCGCGCGCCGCAGGCCGCCGCCGAGGCACTGGAACTCGGCTGCGCCGCGCTCCTCATCCCGTGGGCCTGCCCGAAGGCGCACGCCACGAGCCACGTCGCACTGGACGCGGTGTGGGCGCAGGCGGCGGAGGCCGGCGTGCCGATCCTGCTGCACGTCGGCAACGCGGACCGCGTGCTGCCGCCGGCCCACGCGAACAACGGCTTGCCCCGCGTGCCGGACTTTCATGGCGGCGAGGAGAACTTCCGCTCCATCTCCTACATGGCGATCCCCCACGGACCCATGCAAGCGCTCTCGCTCCTGATCCTGGACGGGGTCCTCGACCGGTTCGAGGCACTGAAGGTCGGGGTGATCGAACTGGGCGCGGTCTGGGTGCCCGGCTTCATGCGCCAGCTCGACGCCGCTTTCGAGGCGTTCGCGCGCCACGAGGAGCGGCTGCAGGCGCTCCGCCTGAAACCGAGTGAGTACGTGCGGCGCCAGGTGCGCGTCACGCCCTACCCCACCGAGCCCGCCGGCTGGATCATCGAGCAGGCGGGACCCGAGATCTGCATGTTCTCGTCCGACTATCCGCACGTCGAGGGCGGCCGCAACCCGATGGGCCGGTTCGACAAGTCCACCGCTTCCGTGGGCGATGCCGATCGCGAGCGGTTCTTCCGGGCGAACTTCGAGGACCTGATGGGACCGGCGATCGCCGCACTCTGAGCGCCCTGGATGGCATGCCATAGAATGCGGCGCCATCCCCCGACACCCGAAGGAGTCCCCATGGAAATCCACGGTTTCTGCGACCCGCGTTTCGCGCGCGTACGCGAAGTCTTCGAGCGCAACTTCGCAGAGCACGGGGACGTCGGCGCGACTTTCGCCGCGACGGTCGAGGGTGAGTTCGTCGTCGACCTGTGGGCCGGCCACGCCGACCTCGCCCGCACGCGAGCGTGGGAGGAGGACACCATCGTCAACGTCTACTCGACGACCAAGACGATGTCGTTCCTCTGCGGACTGCTGCTCGCGGACCGGGGCCGGCTCGACTTCCACGCGAAGGTGACCGACTACTGGCCAGAGTACGGGCAGAACGGCAAGGAGAGCACGGAAGTCCGGCACTTCTTCAGCCACGCCGCGGGCGTGCCCGGATTCGATCCGTACCTGACGAGCCCCGAAGAGCTTTACGACTGGGAGGGCTGCATCGACAACCTTGCCGCCCAGGCGCCGTGGTGGGAGCCGGGCAGCCAGAGCGGCTACCACGCCATCACGCAGGGCTTCCTGATCGGCGAACTGGTCCGCCGGATCGACGGCCGCACGCTCGGCACGTACTTCCGGGAGGAGATTGCCGAGCCCTTGGGAGCCGACTTCTACATCGGCATGGCGCCGGAGCACTTCGGGCGCGTCGCCGAGATGATTCCGGACACGGGCCCGGTCGACCCGGCTTTCGGGGAACCGGACCCTGACTCGATCACCGGGCGGGTATTCGCGGGTGCTCCCGCCGATACGAACGCCGTCAACACCGACGGCTGGCGCCAGGCCGAGTTGCCGGCGGCGGGAGGCCACGGCAACGCGCGGGCCGTGGTGCGCGCGCAGACGCCCGTCGCCAACGGCGGCTCGGCCTTCGGCGTGGACCTGCTGTCGCCCGACGGCTGCCGGGTCATTCAGGAGGAGCAGACAGACGGGCCGGACGCCGTACTCATGATGCCGGTGAAGTACGGCATGGGCTACGCGTTCCCCAACGAGCTGATGCCCATGTCACCCAACGAACGCGCCATGTTCTGGGGCGGCGCCGGCGGCTCCACGATCGTCGTCGACCAGGACGCCCACGTCTGCCTGTCCTACGTGATGAACCAGATGAAGAACGCGCTGATCGGCGACCAGCGGGGCGGCAGCCTGGGTCGAGCGTTCTACGAGGCGTTGTGAAGAGCGGAGGAGGAGCCACGCAATGAGCGGCAAGCGACTGACGGGCAAGGTCGCCTGGGTCACGGGGTCGTCCCGCGGCATTGGCCGGGTAGTGGCGGCTCACCTGGCGAGCCTCGGAGCGCGCGTGGTGGTCCACGGTACGACGCCGACGTCCACGCGACAGTTGAACGAGGCGGACTCGCTCGACGCGGTTGCCAGGGAGATCGCCGATGCCCACGGGGTGGAGGTGCTGGCCGTGCACGGCGACCTGACGTCGGAGCAAGTGGTGGAAGATCTCCACGCCCAGATCGTCGCCCGCTTCGGCCAGGTCGACATCCTCATCAACAACGCCGGCGGCGACATCGGTGTCCGTGGCGTGACCGCGGAGAACGCCGGCAAGCCCCTCGTCAACGACGCCGTCGAGATCCCGATGGAGGACGTACGCATCATCCTCGACCGGAACCTCATGACCTGCATCCTCGTATCCCGGGCGGTCGTACCGTCGATGATCGAGCGGGAGCAGGGCCGGATCGTCACCATCGGCAGCATCGCCGGACTCTCGGGACACCGCCGCGAAGTGATCTACGCCACCGCCAAGGCCGCCGCGCACGAGTACACGTGCTGTTTGGCCGCGCAGCTTCGGCCGCACGGCGTGAACGCGAACGTACTGGCGCCCGGAGAGATCATCACGCCCCGCTTCATGGCCAGCCGGCCGACCCGCGAGGAGCGCATGGTCCGCGAGGGCCCGCTGACACGCTACGGCTGGCCGGAAGAGGTGGCGAAGGCGGTGGAGTTCCTCGTGACGGAGGACGGTTCCTACATCACGGGCCAGGTGCTGCGGATAGACGGCGGCGCACAGATCTTCCCGAGCTGAGGGCCGCTGCATGGAAGCAGGACGACTGGCCGGCAAGACCGCCTGGGTAACGGGGTCCTCGCGTGGCATCGGCCGCGTGGTGGCGGACCACCTGGCGAGCCTCGGAGCGAGCGTCGTCGTTCACGGCACGACACCCACCTCCACGCGCCAACTGGACGAGGCCGAATCCCTCGACGCCGTGGCCGCCGAGATCGCCGGCGCCCACGGCGCCGAAGTGCTGGCCATCCACGGCGACCTCACGTCGGAAGCGGTCGTGGACGACCTCCACACGCGCATTCGCGAGCGCTTCGGCGCCGTCGACATCCTCATCAACAACGCCGGCGGCGACATCGGCGCGGGCGGCGTCACCGCCGAGAACGCCGGCAAGCCCCTCGTCAACGACGCGCTCCACATCCCCATGGAGGACGCGCGCAGCATCCTGGACCGCAACCTGATGACGTGCATCCTCGTCACGCGGGCGGTAGTCCCGCCGATGATCGAGGGCGAACGCGGCTGGGTCGTGACCATCGGCAGCATCGCGGGGCTCGCCGGGCACCGGGGCGCCGCGATGTACTCGACGGCCAAGGCCGCCGTGCACGAGTACACGCGCTGCCTCGCCGCGCAACTCCGCCCGCACGGGGTGTACGCGAACGTCATCGCGCCGGGCGAGATCGTCACGGCACGGTTCCTTGCGAGCCGGCCGACCCGCGACGAACGCAAGGTCCGGGAAGGTCCGTTGACGCGCTACGGATGGCCGGAGGAAGTAGCGAAGGCCGTGGAGTTCCTGGTCACGGAGGACGGCTCCTACATCACGGGACAGGTGCTGCGGATCGACGGGGGCGCGCAGATTTTCCCGAGTTAAAGCCCCCACACGCGCGGCCCGGCAACAGTTCACAGCACTGATCGGCCACGGGCCTCAAGCAGCGCCTCATGCATGAGGAAATCACGATGCAGTACACCAAGTTAGGCAACTCCGGCCTGGAAGTCTCCAGAATCTGTCTGGGGTGCATGAGCTTCGGCGAGTCCTCCCCGGGCGCGCACGACTGGAGCCTTGACGAAGCGGCCAGCCGCCCCATCCTCGAACGTGCGCTCGATCTCGGCATCAACTTCTTCGACACGGCCAATGCCTATTCGCTGGGGTCGAGCGAGGAGATCGTCGGCCGCGCGCTGCGCGACATGGCCAACCGCGACGAGGTGGTGATCGCCACCAAGGTCTATTTCCCGATGCACAGCGGACGCAATGCGCGCGGGCTTTCCCGCAAGGCCATCATGACCGGGGTCGAGGCATCCCTGCGCCGGCTGGGCACCGACTACATCGATCTCTACCAGATTCACCGCTGGGACGACCGAACCCCCATCGAGGAGACCCTCGGCGCCCTGCACGACACCGTCGCCTCCGGCAAGGTCCGCTACATCGGCGCCTCGTCCATGTGGGCGTGGCAACTCAGCAAGGCGCTCTACACCAGCGAGATGCGCGGGCTCTCCCGGTTCATCAGCATGCAGAACCAGTACAGCCTGCTGCAGCGCGAGGATGAGCGCGAGATGCACCCGCTCTGTGCCGATCAAGGCGTTGGAACGATCCCCTGGAGCCCGCTGGCCCGCGGTCTCCTGACCCGAAGCTGGGACGAGACGACGCGGCGGTCCGAGAGCGATCCCCTTATCGAAGTACGCTTCGACGAGCCGAGGGACCGACCCATCGTGGAGCGCGTCGGAGAGGTTGCGCGCGAGAAAGGCGTCCCGCGGTCCAGCCTTGCGTTGGCCTGGGTGCTGGCCAATCCGGTCGTCGCGGCGCCGATCGTCGGCGTCACGAAAATGAGTCACCTCGAAGAGGCGGTGGCAGCGCTCGAGGTCGAACTGACGGCCGAAGAGAAGCAACGGCTCGAAGAGGTGTACACGCCTCGCGACAACCGGTTCTGAGGCGCTCGGAGGGCGGCAACGGCACCCTCCACGGCCCCATTTCGGGAGTCGGGGCGTGGTGCGGGAAGCCGCTGCTTCCCGCGCCAGTCGATCACCAGAAGCGGATTTCGCTCACCGCGTCGAAGACCGCGTCCGCGGAGACGAGCGCCAGGCCCTCCAGGGTAGCCTGCGCCAGCAGGATGCGGTCCCAGGAGTCGCCGTGCTCCCAGTCGAGTCTTGCCGCGTGGATCAGGTGTGCGGCGGTGATGGCAAGTTCGGGGAAGCCGGCTGCCCCGAGGGACTCGGGAAGCGCCAGTGCGGCCGCGGACATGCGCCCTCGGGCGGCCTTGAAGACCAGTTCGTAGAGGCTGGCCGGGCTGTAGTAGACATCGTTGGCGTCGTCGAGAATCGCCGACCGCGCCCGCACCGAAAGCCTCGGGTTGTCGGTGAGCACCCAGAAAAGCGCATGGCTGTCCAGCAGGAGACGCACCGGGCCCGATCACTTCCGGTGGATGCCGAGCACATCCGTCGTGGCGCCCTCGAGCGCGGCCTGTTCCCGGGGCGATAGCGGGGCGTCAACGGCCGCCGAGAGCGCCTCCAGTTCCTCCGCGCCAATCATGCTCTTCAGGGTGCCGAGGCGGCGCGCCGGCGGGCGTGCAGCAGGCACCAGCCTGGCGACCGGTGTTCCCGCCCGGGAGATCAGTACCTGCTCCCCCCGCTCGACGCGGCCGATCATCTCGGCGAGCCGTGCGCGGAACTCGCTGACAGTCACCGCCGCCTGCCTGCCGGTTTGCATTCCATCAGCCATCTTTGCGGAGGAGATCTTTGCCGTCTGCGACGATGGCACACTACCCGAAGGTAGAATGCTCGTACATGGCTTGTACATGGCTTGTACAAGCGGGCCGCTCACGTTCCGCGAACACGGGAGGCAGCCCGGCCCGAACGTACGAGGCCCCGACTCAATCCGGCTCGACGCCAAGCGCCCGCAGACGTTCCTCAAGATGCCGAAGCCGGGAGGCGGCCTCTTGGTGCGTCGCGATGTCGACGCCGCGATCCAGGTCATGGAAGCGGACCAGTTCCTTCTCCGCGCGCAGCGTGAGGCCCAGAACCGCGCTCGGGATCTCCCTGCGCCCGTCGCGCACCCGTTCGGCAATGGGACGATAGCGGCCATCGTCGAGGGATAGTCCCTGCAGCGCAGGCTGGAAGAACTCGCCCCGGGGATCGAAACGCCAGTACTCCGTGACCCCAAGCCGCTCGTACAACGTGCGCTTGCGGCCCACGTCGTCCCGCCAGGTACGCGGCGACGCCACCTCGATGACAAAATCTGGCGCTTTGCCCTCCTCCCAGAGCTTGTAGACCATCCGCTTGTGATTCGGCACACCGAACGAAACGCAGACGTCCGGCGCCACCGATCGCTCCGGATCCCCCTCCACGTAGTAGATGAACATGTCGCCAAACACGTACACGTCGGGGCGTTCCGCAAAGTGGACTCGCAGGGTATCGACCGCCGCGAGAATCGCGGTGAACTGCCAGTCGTTGTCGGCCAACGGCTGGCCGTCCGAGTAGGGGTAGTAGATCTCGCACGGGCCAAGTGGGCTTGGAGACATCTGAGGCTACTCCGTTGCGCCAGTGCCCCGCCGCCGGTCCGAGGCACCGTAGCACGCGGGCTTGCACCGGTCCAAACGCAGGCGGTCGGCGGCGAGGATGCATGGGGGCGGTCCGCATTGGGGCTCTTTCTCGCGAACGACCCAGCGTAGAGCCGCTGAGGGTGGATTCCTGTCAGCCAAAGCTGCATCTCTTGTGCGAGTTCGCCAACGCGCTACGTGCGCCTCGGACCCGGCCGACGCGCCGGGGCGACCCGGGTGGTCGGGCGCGCCCCAACCGTGCAAGCGGCGAGACGGGAGGGGACGAGCCCCTCCCCTACACGGCCAGCGCCGTCGAGAAGTCCGGCACGCCCTCCCAGCGGCCCGGATCGGTCGACCGCATCACCGCGATGGTCTTGATCACCTCGGGGTTGGTAAGACCGTGGGGCGCCTGCCCCCGCAGGACGCGGATCACGTTCTCCGCCTGCCGCTCCGGACAATCCTCGAGGAACGTCGGCGAGAAGCCGGCGATGTGCGGGGTCACGACGACGTTCGGCAGGTGCAGCAGGGGGTCTTCCGGGTCGATCGGCTCGATCTCGGTGACGTCGAGCGCGGCGGCGCCGATCCGCCCCTCCCGCGCTGCATCCGCGAGCGCGGCGCCGTCGATGATCGGGCCGCGCGCGGTGTTCACGATCATCGCCGTGTCCTTCATGAGCCCGAGGGCGTTGGAGTCGATCATGTGCCGCGTCTCGTCCGTCGCCGAGCAGTGGATGGTGATGTAGTCGGAGCCGGACAGGAGTTCCTCGAAGGACACCATGCGCACGCCGTACAGGTCCCCCGTGCCCTGCGGCACGTAGGGATCGAACGCGATGATCTCCGACGGCCCGAATCCCCGGATACGCGTCGCGAAGGCGCGCCCGATGTTGCCGAAGCCGATGATGCCGACCGTGTGCCGCGCAATGCGGCGGACGCCCGTCTGATAGCCGCGGATCCTCGGCCGGTCGGTGCTCCACTTGCCCTCCCGCGTCGCGTGGATGGCATCGTGCAGGCAGCGCGTCAGCGACAGCAGCAGGGCGACGGCGTGGTCCGCCACCTCGGTGGTGTTCACCCCCGGCGTGTTGCACACCAGCACGCCGAGATCCGTGGCGGCATCGTGGTCGATCGAGTCGACGCCGACCCCCATGCGGCTCACCACCTTGAGCTTCGGGCACGCCTCGAGCACCTCGCGTGAGGTCGCGGGAATGATGTTGACCAGCGCCCCGTCCGCGTCGCGCAGGAGGTCGATCATCTCCTCCGTGGTCCGGGTCGGCCCCTCGAGCACCTCGAGACCGGCTTCCTCGAAGAGATCCACGCGGTTGTAGGGATTCGACATCAGGGCGACTTTCATGGGCGACTCTCTTGGGCTCACTTGCTGTCCGCAGGCGCGCGATGATATACGCTGCCGCCCGCCACTCACCTACCCGCGGAGACCCTCCCCATGAAACTCGGCGTCGTGTTCCCACAGACCGAAATCGGTACCGACCCGGAGGTGGTAGCCAGGTTCGCCACCACCGCCGAGGCCGCCGGCTACGATCACATCATCGCCTTCGACCACGTCCTCGGGGCGAACACGGCCAGCCGGCCCGACTGGCAGGGGCCCTACACCGCCGAAAGCCTCTGCCACGAGCCGTTCGTCCTGTACGGGTACCTGGCGGGCCTGACCGAGTCCCTGGAGCTCGTCACGGCCGTCATCATCCTCCCGCAACGGCAGACCGCGCTGGTCGCGAAGCAGGCGGCTTCCGTCGACGTGCTCTCCGGCGGCCGGCTGCGGCTCGGTATCGGCACCGGGTGGAACGACGTCGAGTACGAGGCCCTCGGCGAGAATTTCCACGACCGGGGCGTGCGCAGCGAGGAGCAGATCGACCTGATGCGCAAGCTGTGGGCGGACGACGCGATCGACTACGACGGCCGCTGGCACAAGGTGACCGACGCCGGTCTCAATCCCCTGCCCGTGCGCCGGTCCATTCCGCTCTGGCTGGGCGGGATGGCGCCGCAGGTGATCGAGCGCGTCGGACGTATCGCGGACGGCTGGTTCCCGTTCTTCAACCCGGACCTCGCGGCGCAGCTCGACGCCATGCGCGGCGCGGCGCGCGACGCCGGCCGCGACCCGGCCAACATCGGCATCGAGTGCATGCAGCCGATGGGCGAGGCGGGCCAGAAGGAACTGGACCGAATCCGGTCCCTAGAGGACCTCGGAGTCACCCACACGGCGGTCATCACGATGAACCAGGGCCTGGACCCGGCCGCTCACGTGGACGCCATCTCCCGCTACTGGGACGAGGTCGCCTCCCGCGTGTCCTGAGGGTCAGCTGAACACGTAGTCCGCCGGGTCCGGTTCCCGGGTCTGGCTCCAGAACTCGCGCAGCGTGAAAGGCCAGTTCTGGGCGATACGGCCCTTGTCGTTGCGGTACCAGGTGGGGGCTTTCGAGCCCCCCCGGGCAATGTTC
>VXNE01000093.1 GCA_009840715.1 Gammaproteobacteria bacterium | reverse complement strand
CCCTCCTATTTTTTTCCCCCCCCCCCCGCCCAACCGCCATTTCCTCTTGTCGCGTGGGCTCGGATATGTGTTTAAGCGACCGGGTTTACGACGTCGCGCGCGAGACGCCACTGGAGCCCGCCCCGAAGCTCTCCGCCCGCCTCGGCAACGAGGTGTGGCTGAAGCGCGAGGACCTGCAGCCGATCTTCACGTTCAAGCTGCGCGGGGCCTACAACAAGCTGGCCTCGCTCGATGGGGAGACCCGGCGGCGGGGCGTCGTCGCGGCGTCGGCTGGCAATCACGCGCAGGGCGTCGCCCTCGCCGCCCGCGAACTGGGGATACGTGTCCTCATCGTGATGCCGGAGACGGCGCCGCGCATCAAGGTCGAGGCCGTCGAACGGCTGGGGGCCGACGTCACGCTCGCCGGCGACTCCTACGACGGCGCACGCGAACACGCCGAGGCGCTGGCCGCCGAGCGCGGGCTGACGCTGATACCGCCCTTCGACGACCCGGAGATCATCGCCGGCCAGGGTACGGTCGCGATGGAGATCGTGCGCCAGCACGGCGATCCGCTGGACGCGGTCTTCGTCGAGGTCGGCGGGGGCGGGCTGATCGCGGGCATGGCCGCGTACCTCAAGACGCTGTGGCCCGACACCCGCATCGTCGGCGTGGAACCCGAGGGGGCGCCCACGCTGCACGCCGCCCTCGCGGCCGGCGAGCGGGTCGTCCTCGATCACGTCGGGACGTTCGCCGACGGCGCGGCGGTCCGGCAGGTCGGGGCCGAGCCGTTCCGCATCGCCCGCCAGTGCGTCGACGAGGTCGTGCTGGTCAGCGACGACGAGATCTGCGCGGCGATCAAGGACATCTTCGAGGACACACGGTCGATCGCGGAGCCGGCGGGAGCGCTCGCGGTGGCGGGGCTCAAGCGTTACGTCGCGCGAGACGGCCAGGCCGGGGCGCGGTTCGCCGCCGTCGTCAGCGGCGCCAACGTGAACTTCGACCGCCTGCGCCACATCGCGGAGCGCGCCGAACTCGGCGAACATCGCGAGCGGCTGCTGGCCGTCACGATTCCCGAGCGGCCCGGCAGCCTGCTGCGCTTCTGCGGAATCCTGGGGCGCCGGGCGATCACGGAGTTCAACTACCGCTACGCGGACGACGACGACGCGCACATCTTCGTCGGTGTCGAGGTCGAGGACGCCGAGCACGGCGGGCCGGCACTGCTCGAGACGCTCGAGCGCGCGGGCTATCCCGTCCTCGACCTGTCGGACAACGAAATGGCGAAGCAGCACGTGCGCTACATGGTGGGCGGCCGGGCGCCGCGGGCGACGGACGAGGTCCTGTACCGTTTCGACTTCCCGGAACGCCCCGGCGCGCTGACGCACTTCCTCGAGCACATGGGGCGCCGGCCCTGGAACATCAGCATGTTCCACTACCGCAACCACGGGTCGTCGTACGGCCGCGTGCTCATGGGGCTGCAGGTCCCACCTACCGACCGCGCCGAATTCCTCGCGTTCCTCGACGAGGTGGGGTACGGGTACCAGGAGGAGACCGCCAACCCGGCCTACCGGATGTTCCTCCTGTAGGTCCCCCACGCCAGGAGGCGTAGCGTGGCCACCGAAAAACGATCCACCGCGGACGACGCACCACCATCGGCTACCCGGGGACCGCAGGCCGGGCGGTCGCTGTCAGCCGCCGAGATCCTCGCCAACGCCAGCACCCTGGCGGACCGGATCCGCGGGCGGGACCTCGCCGCCCGTTACGACGAACTGCGCAACCTGCCGGCCGACATCGTGGACGAGATCCGCGATGCCGGGATCATGCGGATGAACATGCCTGAGATCTGGGGCGGCCCCGAGATGAAGGCCATGGAGCAGGTCGAGGTGATCGAAACGCTCTCCCGTGCGGATGCCTCGGTCGGTTGGTGCGCCTTCATCTGGGCGGACTCCGGCATTTACTCCGGCTACCTCGACGACGCCGTCGCTCGGGAGATGTACCCGCGCCTCGACATGGCGACCTCCGGCTGGGTCCATCCCGCCGGCACGGCGCGGCGCGTCGACGGTGGCTACCGGATGAGCGGGCGATGGATGTTCGGCAGCGGGTGCGGGCACTGCGACTGGCTGGTGGCCGGTTGCACGGTCCTCGAGACGGACGGCACCGTCGCGCGTGACGCGAGCGGCCGGGCGCCGTGGCGCATCCTCTACGCCCGCCCGGAGGACTACCAGATTCTCGACACGTGGTACACGACCGGCCTGCGCGGCACCGGCAGCAACGACTACCGGTGCGAGGACGTCTTCGTGCCGGAAGAGCGCTCCTTCAGCCTGCTCGACCCACCCCGCCGTGAGGGCCCCATCTGGGCGCGTCCGGACCACTTCCTGCGCAAGACCGTGGGCGTGCCCCTCGGCATCGCGCGGGAGACCATCGACGTCTGTCGCCGGATGTTCTCCGACGGGGAAGAACGGAGCAGCGGCCGCGCCTTGCGCGACGTCCCGCGCATCCGGGCCGCGGTCGCGGAAGCGCACCTGTCGCTCGGCGCCGCCCGCAGCTACGTGTTCGACTCCCTCGGGCGTCTCTGGGACCGGCTCGAGCGCGGTGAGACGCCGACCGACGAGGAACGCGCCGACGCCTGGCTGTCCCGCACGCACGCCTTCCAGACCAGCAGGCGCGTGGTGGGATTGCTCTACGACACGGTGGGCGGCAACGCCATCTACACGCGCAGGAGTCCCCTCGACCGCAATCTGCGCGACATTCAGACCGCCTGCCAGCACATCCTTGGCCAGACGAAGATGCTGGAGGAGGCCGGCGGGCTCCTGCTCGGAGACGGCGGGGAACACTCCCTGATGTAGACCGCCGTCAGCGCATCTGCCAGTCGGGCGCGCGCCTCTCGGCAAACGCCCTCGCACCCTCCACCGCGTCTTCGGACGACCACACGGACTCGATCAGCATCGCGCCCATGCGCCGCGCATAGTCGCGCGGCATCTCGATGCCGAGGTGCGCGAGCTTGCGCGTGGCGCGCACCGCCAGCGGCGCGTTCGCGACGATGGTCTCACCCATCGCGACCGCCGTGTCCAACAGTTCCGGGTACGGGACGACCCGCGTGACGAGGCCCATCCGGAGCGCCTCCTCGGCGTCGACGGGTTCTCCCGACAGGAGCAGCCACATCGAGTTCGACAGCCCCACGAGGCGCGGCAGGTTGAACGACCCGCCCGGAGGGCAGAGCCCCACCTTGACCTCCGCGAGCGCCATGCGGGCGCTGTCGGAACAGATGCGGATGTCGCACGTCAGCGCCATCTCGAGGCCGCCGCCGTAGGCCGCGCCGTTGATCGCGGCGATCGTCGGCTTGCCGTGATCCGGGGCGATGCGTTCGAAACGCGAGATCGGGCTGCTGCCGGAGCTCGCGCCGGCGACGGCGTCGCTGCCTCGCTCCGCCGCCTCCTTGAGATCCAGACCCGCGCAGAACGCCCGGTCCCCGGCACCAGTGTAGATACCCAGCCAGACGTCGTCGTCGGTCGCGAACTGGGCCTCGGCCTCCCGGAGTTCGGCGGACAGTTCCCGGCCCAGCGCGTTCATCCGCTCCGGGCGATTGAGGGTCATGATGGCGACGTGGCCGCGTTTCTCGTAGGTGACGTAGGGCATGCGACGGTTCCTCGGGGATGCGAAAGGACACAGTCTCCCACGGAACCTCCGACGACGGGAGCGCCAGGTCGCACCGGGTTTCCATCCCCGCCCGAACATGCTTGCATTGCCGGCTTGCGCCCCGATGGGCCACGACACGGGAGGAGAGCGGTGCAGGACGTACAGAACAGGGTTGCGGTCGTCACCGGGGCAGCCTCCGGCATCGGGCTCGGGATGGTGCGAGCCTTGACCGGGGCGGGAGTCCACGTCGCGATGCTCGACATCGAGGAGCAGGCCCTGACCGATGCGCGCACCCAGTTCGAGACCGCCAACGTGGACGTGCAACCGTTCGTCTGCGACGTCAGCGACCGGGCGCAGGTACGCGACGTGGCGAACACGGTCCGCGACCACTACGGCCGCGTGGACATCGTCTGCAACAACGCCGGCGTGGCGGCGGGCGGCGCCATCGACGAGACGTCGGACGACGACTGGGACTGGGTGCTGGGCGTAAACCTGCACGGCGTCGTCAACGGCATGCGGGCGTATGTGCCCCTCATCAAGGCCGGCGGCCGGGGCGGCCACGTGGTCAACACCGCGTCCATCCTGGGACTCCGGACCGGCCCCCGCATGGCCATCTACGCCGCCTCGAAGTACGCCGTCGTCGCCATCTCCGAGGCGGCCCGGGAGGACCTCGCGCCGTTGGACATCGGCGTCTCGGCCCTGTGCCCCGGCATGATCGACACCCGCATCCTGCGCTCGGACCGCAACCGGCCGGCCGCCCTGCCGGACCGTTCCACGGGCATGTTCGGTGACACGGAGCGCCAGGAGGTCGAGGAGCGCTTCGCCACCGAGGGGCTGAACCCGGACGTGGTCGGGGAGCAGGTCCTGGACGGCATCCGGAAGAACAAGCCGTTCATCTTCACGCACGCGAGCCTGGCGGAGGACATCCGCGAGCGGATGGACCGCATCCTCGGGTGCTTCGACGGCGTCGAGGTCTGAGGCGGCCGGCGCGCGCAGGTCAACGCGGGTTCTCGGACTCGGCCTCCGCCAGGCGCGCCTCGAGCTCCGCGATGCGGGCCTGCACGGTCAGATACGCCGTACGCTGCTCGGGATAGGTCAGGGGCACTACGCCAGGTTGCGGCCGGGTGCGGCAGGTGGCGCTCGGCGTTACCCCTCCCGCGCCTCGAGCTCCCGGATTCGAGCCTCCAGGCGGGCCCGCTCGCGCTCGTGGGCCACCTGCTCCCGCTCCCGGGCCACCTGCTCCCGCCGGTGGGCGTCGCGGTGCTCCGACCACGTGCGCATGACCTCCCCACTGCCGACGTCGCGGAAGCGGACCAGGCCGTTCTCCGCCCACACGTCCATGCCGAGCACCGTGCTGCGCAGCGTCCGCCGACCGGCCTCGGCCCGCGCACCGAGCGGACGGTACACGCCGTCCTCGAGCGTCAGACCCTGGAGCGGGGGATTCCAGTACTCGCCCTTCGGGTCGAACAGCCAGTACTCGCGGATGCCGAGTGCCGCGTAAGTCGCGCGTTTCGGACCCACATCCTCTCGCCAGGTGTTCTTCGACGCCACCTCCAGCACGAAGTCCGGCGCCTTCGGCTCCTCCCAGAGCTTGTAGACCATGCGCTTGTGCTTGTCCGCGCCAAGGACCACGAACACGTCCGGGGCGACCGCCTTGCCCGGCTTGCCTTCCTCGTAGTAGATGAGGAGGTCTCCGGAAACGTAGACGTCCGGCCGCTCCTCGAAGTGCCCGCGCAGCATGTCCAGGGCCGAAAGGATCGCCTCGAGCTGCCAGTCGTTCTCAGCCAACGGCTTGCCGTCGGAACTGGGATACATCGGGTCTTCGGAAGGCAGGGGCCGTGGTTTCATCGGAACGTTCCCCGCTCTCCGGTGGGCGCGCCCCACGACGCGTTGCGGGAAACCGTACCATCGCTTCGACACTGCTGCATCCAAAGGGAGCAGCGTAGGCACGCCGCAGGCGGACCCGAAGCGGCCTTTTCCGCAATCAACGTGCGAACGAAGCCCGACCGCCTGGCAGCCATTTCTGCGCGCCGCCCGATACGACGGCCCCGTTTGGGGCTTATGCCTCTTCCGCGAGCGCCTCGAGTTCCTCCGGCGGCCGGATGAACGGCTCCGGGAAGGTCTCCTTCGTCAGGCCCACGACGCCCTTGTAGCCGTCGTGGTCTTCCTCGATGTGCAGCGTCCGTTCCGGGATCACGAACTTGCTGCCGGGACCGCAGTCGTGAACGGCGCCGGTCGCCGGGTCCTGGAAGCGGAAGACGCCTTCGCTGACGTAGAAGTGGATGCCGATGTCGTGCCAGTGGATCGGCGTGCCGCCGCTCGGCTGTGCATCCACCTCCTGCAGGAAGTGGCCCTCCGCCTCGATCTCCCGGCGCGCCTCGTCGAGGTCCGTGAAGTAACCGTGCTCGACCGTGATACCCATGTATTCCTACCCCCTCGGTGGAATGCCTGCCCGGTTATCCTAGCGGAATCGCGGCCGGGCTACCGCATCAGCCGGAAGCACCGGCGCAGTTCCTCCACGAAGAGTTCAGGCTGCTCGAACGCCGCGAAATGGCCCCCGCGGTCGAGTTCGTTCCAGTAGACGATGTTGCCGTAGCGCTGCTCCGCCCAGCTCCGCGGGGTGGGCACGATTTCCTTCGGGAAGATACTGCACCCGGTCGGCACCTCGACCTTGGGCTGGTCGCCGCCGAACGCCCGGTTGAAGCTCTCCCAGTAGAGCCGCCCGGAGGAAGCCCCGTTGCCGTTCCACCAGTAGAACATCACGTTGTCGAGCAGTTCCTCGCGGGTCAGCGTGTTCTCGGGATGGTTGCCGCAGTCCATCCACTCCCAGAACTTCTCGATGACCCAGGTCGCCTGGCCCATGGGGGAGTCGACGAGGCCGTAGCCCAGCGTCTGCGGGCGGGTGCTCTGCTGCTTGGAGTAGCCCGCGCCCCAGGCGTTGTAGTAGCGGCCGCCGTTGAACGCCTGCCTGTCGCGCTCGGTGGGGTTCTCGCGGGCTTCCTTCGTGGGCCCCGACGTCGGCATGTTGACGTGGATGCCGGCGCAGCGTCCCTTGTCCTGGATGCCGATCTGGGTCGTGACCGCCGCGCCCCAGTCGCCGCCCTGGGCGAAGTAGCGGTCGTAGCCGAGCCGTCCCATGAGCACGTCCCAGGCCTCGGCGATCCTGCCGACGCCCCAGCCCGTCGCCGCGGGCTTGGCCGAGAAGCCGTAACCGGGCAGGGAGGGACAGACGACATGGAACGCGTCCGCCGCGTCGCCGCCGTGCGCGGCCGGATCCGTCAACGGCTCGATGATCTTGTGGAACTCCACGACGGAGCCGGGCCAGCCGTGCGTGATGAGCAACGGCGCCGCATCGGGGCTCTCGCTCTTGACGTGGATGAAGTGGATGTCGAGCCCGTCGATTTTCGTAACGCCCTGCGGGAAGCGGTTGAAGTACGCCTGCCGCGCGGCCCAGTCGTACTCCTCGAGCCAGTAGTCCCGGAGCTCCTTCGCATACTCGAGCGGCAGTCCCTGTGCCCAGGTCCCACTCCCCGCGTCCCGCACGGCGGTCGGCTGCGCGGCGGCCGCATCGGGCATTTCCGCCTCCGGCCAGCGCGTGCGGCGCAACCGGTCCTTCAAGTCCTCGAGCGCCTCGTCGGCGACGTCGATCCGAAACTCACGTATCTCGCTCACACTCCCTCCCTTTCGGTCAATCCAGCACGCTCCCTGCCCCGGGGCGCAGCACGAAATCCTTGTCACGACCCGCCACGAAGTTGATCGTTCCGCTCATGCGGTAGCCGAGCAACTGCTGCGCACGCGCCGGGAGCGTTTCCGCGATCTCCGGCGGCACGGACAGGAACTGGTTCTCCTCCTGGGCGAGATGGTCGAGCGCGAACGAGTAGATGAAGCCGGTCCGCGGCGTGTCCGTCCGGTTGATGCCGAGCCCGTGGAAGACGCTCCCGAGCCAGAGGACGATCGACCCCTTCGGCATCGCCGCCTGCACGACCTCGTGCTCCTCCGGCGCACGCCCCGCCGGCCAGCGGTTGCTGCCGGGTACGTACCGCGTGGCGCCGTTCTCCTCTGTGAAATCGGTGCCTGCCACCATGACGGCGAGCGAGAGTTCCGGTCCTGCCGGGTCGCGGTGCACATATGGCTTGTAGCGCCACTCGTCGCGATGCAGGGTCTGGTTCCCGCCGCCGTGGCAGACCTGCATGGCGACGGTGGCATTGATCCGATAGTGGTGGCAGTTGGGCCCGACAAGCGGATCGGGCTGGTCGTGAAAGTCCACGGGTAACCCGTCCGGGCCGAGCGGCACGTCCCGCTGCGGCCGGCGCGGCGTCGACGCCGCCATCGGTCGCTCCGGCAGCAGGATCAGGTCCATCACCTCCAGCACCCGTTCGTTGAGCAACAGGTGCTCCGCGAACTCCGATCCGCGCGCAAACAGCGCACCGACCGACCGCCGCCGATGGCCGAAGAAATCACCGCCGCCCGGCTCCTGCTCTTCCAGCGCCGGCGTGACCCGGGCCACGAGCACGTCCATCGCTTCGGGATCCAGGAGATTCTCGACCATGGCGAGGCCATTCTCCCGGATCTCCGCCGCGATGGCCGCGGGCGGGTCACCAGGCCGGAATCGTCTGATCGATGGCGCCATATCCGCGTTTGAGTCCGTTGCGCGCAAGGGGACCGACGCTATCAACAAGCCCGGGGGACGGCAAGCGCAGGCACCGCGCACCGCCTACTCCGCGCTTTTGCCGTGCTCCCCTCCCAGGTGCCGCCACAGGAACCCGTAGGCGAGCGCCCACATGAAGGCGCTCTGCGCATTGTCCGCCGCGCCCGCGTGCCCACCTTCCACGTTCTCGTAGTAGTCCACGTCGTGCCCCATCGCCGTGAGCTTCGCCACCATCTTCCGGGCGTGACCGGGATGGACGCGGTCGTCGCGGGTGGACGTCGTGACGAGGACTGGCGGGTAGTCCGCCTCCGCGTCGACGTTGTGGTACGGCGAGAAGCCGCGGATGAACGCCCACTCCTCGGCGATGTCCGGGTCGCCGTACTCGGCCATCCAGCTCGCCCCGGCCAGCAGCTCGTGGTAGCGGCGCATGTCGAACAGCGGCACCTGGGCGACGACGGCGCCGAAGAGCTCCGGGCGCCGCGTGAGCATGTTGCCCATCAGCAGGCCGCCGTTGCTGCCGCCCATGATCCCGAGCTGGCGCGGCGTGGTGACCTCCCGGCGGAGGAGGTCCTCGGCGACCGCGGCGAAGTCCTGGAACGCGAGCGGACGGTTCTCCTTCAGGGCCGCGCGATGCCAGGACGGTCCGAACTCGCCTCCGCCACGGATGTTGGCCACGACATAGGTTCCGCCGGCTTCGAGCCAGCCCGCGCCCGTGAGCGCCTGGTAGCCGGGCGTCATCGGGATCTCGAAGCCGCCGTATCCATAGAGCAACGTCGGGCCCGGTCCGTCGCTGCCGATCGGGCGCACCTGGAAGTACGGTATGCGCGTTCCGTCTGCCGAGTCGGTGAAGTGCTGCGTCACTTCGAGACCCGCGGCGTCGAACAGCGCCGGCGTGGTCTTCAGCACCTCCGTCTTGACCGCTCCGCCCACCGGCCCCAGCTCCCCGTACTCAAGCGTCGGCGGCGTCAGGTAGCCGTTGATGTGCAGGAAGTACGCGTCGCTGGATTCCCGGTCCACCGCCTCCGCATGCGCCGAGTCGTAGCCGTCCCCCGCGGGCATCGCCGTGCGCCGCCAGCCCTCGGGCCCCGGAGTGAGCACAACGAGCCGATACACGACGTTGTCGAGCAGGGTCAGGATCACGTGGTTGCGCGTCAGCGAGACGCTCGTGAGGGACACGGTCGGCGTCGGAGCGAACAGGGTCTCGAGCGCGCGGTTCCCCGCGAGGAACTCCTCGAGGTCCGCCGCCAGGAAGCTCCCCGCCGCGTACACCTCCCCCCCGACGGTCCAGTCCTGCGTCAGCCGAATGAACAGCCGCTCGCGGAACACCGAGACGTTGGCGCTCGTGGGCGCGTCGATGCGCACGGCCTCCCCGTCCCGGTACAGGTACGTCTCCCTGTTCCAGAAGTCGATCGCGCGCCCGACGAACTCGCGCGGGTACTCGCCGAGGTCCGCCCACGCGCTCACGCTGACGTCCTCGACCGCGCCCTCGAAGAGGACGGTCGCATCCGCGAGCGGCGTGCCACGCTCCCAGACCTTCGCGATGCGGGGATAGCCGGACTCCGTCATCGAGCCCGGACCGAAGTCCGTGCCCACGAACAGCCTGTCGGGACCGGCCCAGTCCACGCCGCTCTTGGCCTCCGGGAGGAAGAAGCCGTCCTCCACGAACGCCTCCTCCACCAGGTCGAACTCGCGCACGACCGCGGCGTCCGCCCCACCCCGGGACAGCATGACCAGGCAGCGACCAAAGTCCGGACGGCGACACTCCGCGCCTTTGAACACCCAGTTCTCCCCCTCCTCCTCCGCCAGCGCGTCGACATCGAGCACGGTCTCCCATGCCGGTGACGCCTTGCGGTACTCATCGAGCGAGGTACGCCTCCAGATGCCCCGCGGGTGCTCCTCGTCGCGCCAGAAGTTGTACCAGGCGTCCCCCTGCTTCGAGACGTACGGGATGCGATCGTCCGAGTCGAGGATCGCCTTGAAGCGATCGCGTGCGGCAGCGAACGCCGCACCCTGCGCGTAGCCTTCCACTGTCAGCGCGTTGCGTTCCCCGACCCAGGCAAGGGGAGCCTCCCCGCTCACGTCCTCGAGCCAGAGCCACGGGTCCTCCCCCGCCGCAGCGGCCGCGAGCACGGCGGGCAACACCGTCGAGGCGATCTTCGATTTCGGCACGCAAGCCTCCTGATTCATCCCCATCCAGGGACGCGGCAACATCGGGCGCAGAATGTTACGACGTAGTCTTCAGCGGAGTCCCGGCTCGTGAGCCAGGCGCTTCCAGGATACGCAGCGAGCGGCATACCACGGGCACGACACAAGCGCATTTTGACGGAGTTTTGGGAGTTTATCGGGAGGGGATAAAGTGCCAATGAGGCCGCGTGGCCCTGCCTGCCACGCTCCCGCCTCCGTTCGAGAGGTTGTTCGATTTCCCCGAAGTCGGCCCGCTCGACACCATCGACGCAGGAGTGGGGGAAGCACGCCTGAGATGGCTCGCCGATCGGCGTCGACGACGTCGAACGCGGGCGACACCGCGTTCACGGTTCCGCTGTTCGACCGGTTCCTGGCACGAGCCATGCCGGACGGCGACTGGCGCCACACCTGAGATTCCGCTTTCATACGCACCGCGATGCACCTGACCCCTGACCAGCTCCGGCAATACGACGAGCAAGGCTTCCTGCTCCTGCCCCGGCTCGTCCCGGCGGACCGCCTGCGCGCCTACGAAGAGCGCTTCCTGGACTTCGCGAGGGGGGCCGTACCGCCCACCCCGGGCATGCGCATCATGCGCGACATCATGGTCATCGACGGGACCGTGGAACCCGAAAGCCCCGTGCACGCGGTGAACAAGCTCCTGCAGTTCGAGGAGGACGCCACGCTCTACGGCTACGTCACCGAACCCGCGCTGCTAGCCGCGGTACGGAGCCTCATCGGAGAGGACGTCTACACCGTCGTCACCAACATCTTCAACAAGCCCCCGGGGGTCGACGGGCGCCATCCGCTGCACCAGGACCTGCACTACTTCCCGATGCGCCCGCCGGAGAAGATCGTCGGCACCTGGACAGCGCTTACGGCGACGCACCCGGACAACGGCTGCCTTGCCGTCGTGCCCGGCAGCCACCGGGGCCCTCTCCTCGAACACCGGTATCCGGACTGGGAACACCTGAACGCCGGCTTCTACGGCGTGGGCGAGAGCGTCGTGGGAGAACATGTCCATGTCGAGATGGACGCGGGCGACACGCTGCTCTTCCACCCGATGCTGATCCACGGTTCCGGGCACAACCGGACGGATGCCTTTCGCCGCGCGATCTCGACGCACTACGCGTCCGACGATTGCGAAGCCCCGGACGGCGACTGGCGCGTCGCCCTGCGGGCGCGGCAGATACCCGCCTGACCTACCCCGTCACGAAACGCCGGTACGCTCCGTCCGAACGCCCCATCAGGGCGTCGTGCGAGCCCTGCTCGACGATGCGGCCCTCCTCCATGAACAGCACGTGGTCGGCTCCGGCCAACGTGGACAGGCGATGCGCGATGACGAAGACCAGCCGGTCCCGCTTCATGTCCCTGAGGGCGGCGACCAGGGCGCGCTCAGTCTCCGGGTCGAGCGCGGCCGTCGGCTCGTCGAGAATGAGGACCGGCGCGTCGCGCAACAGCCCCCGGGCGATCGAGAGCCGCTGCTTCTGGCCCACGGACAGCGTCCCGCCGCCGCTGCCGAGCACCGTCCCGTAGCCCTCCGCCAGGGCGCTTACGAACGCGTGGGCCCCGCTGGTGCGGGCAGCGTCCTCCACCTCCGGGTCCGAGGCCCCCGGACGCCCAAGCCGCAGGTTGTCGCCCACGGACCGCGAGAAGAGCACGTGCTCCTGGAAGACATACGCGACCTGCGCGCGTACCGCGTCCACGTCCAGCTCGGCGAGGTCAACGCCGTCGAACAGCACCCGCCCCGCCGTCGGCCGGAGGAACCCCGGAATCATGTACGCGAGGCTGGTCTTGCCGGCGCCGGTGGGACCGACGATCGCGACGGTCTGGCCCACCCGCGCCTCGAACGAGACGTTCCGCAGCGCCTCCCGGCCGTCCGGGTAGACGAGCCCGACCCCGTCGAAGACGATGCGCCGTGGCGGGGAACGC
>VXNE01000668.1:2825-12380 GCA_009840715.1 Gammaproteobacteria bacterium | reverse complement strand
CGGCATGGTCTCGTCGGCGACCACCGGTCGAAACGCCAGCATCCGGATCAGCGTCATCTCGAACCCCACGCGCGGGTCCGGGGCGAACTGCAGGTCGCGTCCGCCCATCAGCGCGATCTGGTAACAGAGCTGGACGTCCTCCGGCGCCATCCGGGACACGAACGGCCCCGCCGTCGCCGCGACCTCGCCGCCGACGGTCTGCGCCATCGCGATGTCGTGCAGCGTGCGCTGCATGCTCGCGAGCACGTCGGCGAAGTCCGCGTTGCGCTCGGCGAGTTCCGCCGCGCATTGCAGGAGCCCCTCCCGGTCGCCCTCCACGAGGGCCCCGAGGAGGGCGCTCACCTCGTCGCCACGCACCGTCCCCAGGAGGTCCGCGACGTCCGCTTCCGTGAGCGCCCCGCCGCCGAACGCGATCGCCTGGTCCGCGACGGACAGCGCGTCGCGGAGGCTGCCCTGCGCCGCCTCCGCGATGATGTCGAGCGCCGCCGGCTCGAAGGACACCTCCTCCGCCGTGAGCACCTCGCGGAGGTGCGCCGCGATGCGCTCGGGGAGGATGTTCTTCAGGTGGAACTGCAGGCACCGCGAGAGGACGGTGACGGGCACCTTCTTCGGATCCGTCGTCGCCAGCAGGAACTTCACGTGCGGCGGCGGCTCCTCGAGGGTCTTCAGGAGGGCGTTGAAGCTCGAGGCGGACAGCATGTGCACCTCGTCGATGAGGTACACCTTGAAACGCCCCCGGGACGGCAGGTACTGCACGTTGTCGAGCAGTTCCCGCGTGTCGTCGACCCGCGTGCGCGAGGCGGCGTCGACCTCGATCAGGTCCACGAAGCGGCCTTCCGCGATCTCCGTGCACGCACTGCAGGTGCCGCACGGTTCGGCGCCGACGCCGGTCTCGCAGTTCAGGCACTTGGCGAAGGCGCGCGCCAGCGTGGTCTTGCCGACCCCGCGCGTGCCCGTGAAGAGATAGGCGTGGTGGAGCCGGTCGGCGTCCAGGGCGTGCATCAGCGCCCGCACGGCGTGGTCCTGTCCGACCACTTCGCCGAACGTGCGCGGGCGGTACTTGCGGGCGAGGACCTGATAGCTCATGGGTGTTGGGCATTGTAGCCTCCGGGGACCAAACGGTGACAGGAGCGCAAGCGACTGCGCCGGGCACGAGGGCAAGCCATGGGATTCGACGCGGAGTTCCTCGTCATCGGCCATCGGGGCGCGGCCGGGCTGGCGCCGGAAAACACCCTCGCGAGCTTCCGCCGCGCGGTGGAACTCGGCGTCGACGCGGTGGAACTCGACGTGCACGTCGTGGAGGGCGAACTGGTCGTGATCCACGACGACTCGGTGGACCGGACCACGGACGGGACCGGCGCCCTCAAGGACTACCGCCTCGGGCCATTGCGCGAACTCGACGCGGGAGACGGCGAACGCATCCCACTGCTGGAAGAGGTCTTCGAAGCGGTGCCAGGGTCCGTCGGCATCAACGTGGAACTGAAGGGGCCAGGCAGCGGGCCGGTGCTGGCGGACCGTCTTCGCGACGACGGCCGCGCGGTGCTCGTGTCGAGCTTCGACCGCCAGGAACTGCGGGAGTTCCATACGCGGCGGCCGGAGGTCCCCTGCGCGCCCCTGCACCACCGGCTGCGGCCGGGCATGGCCGCGGAGGCCCGCAATCTGGATGCGTGGTCGATCAACGTGGCGGAGGGCCTGGTCGACCGGACATTGATCGAGCGCCTGGGCGCCGAAGGATTCCCGGTGCTGGCCTATACGGTCAACGACCCCGCGCGGGCCACGCACGTGGCCGAACTGGGCGCGGGCGGCGTGTTTACCGACTTCCCCGACCGCATCGGTCGGCGGTGACCCCGGCGCTCGCCGCCCCGCGGCGCCATCAGTCGGCGATCTTGCCGAGCTCCCGGTGCAGTTCGTACTGGCCCGAAGTGACGTGGGTCTCCATGCGCCGGAGCCGCAGCTCAAGCTCCACGAAGTCGTCCTGGACCGCCCGCAGGCTGCGCCGCGGGGAGAAGCGCACGCCCATCTCCGGGGCCGGCGCCGTGTGGTCGCGCCGGCGGTCTTCGCGCTCGGCGGACCCAGCGTCCCGGCGGCGCCGGCGACGCCTTCTGCGCCTCCGCTTGCGCTCCTTCTCCGGTTCCCCCGGGGGATGGTCCATGACGAAGTAGGCGACCCAGTACGCCGGGAAGACGATGCTGGGCATGAAGATCAGGCCGGTCACGGCGATGCAGCGCACGACCCAGGCCTCCATGCCGAAGTAGTTGGCGATGCCGCCGCACACGCCGACGATGCGGCCGTTGTCGTCGTCGAGGTAGAGCCGGCGGGAGCGCAGTTCGAGGCGCTCGTGGTCACGGTACACGCGGGCGCGGTCCCGCAACGCCGAGCGCGCCGCGTCGCGGCGCTCGCGGGCCCTGGCGCGGGCTCCGCGGCCGCGTCCGGAATCCCTGTCGCCTTCGGCCGCGCGGCGCCCGCGGCGGCCTTCGCGAGCCCGTTCGCGGGCCCGTTCGCGGGCCGGTTCGCCCGGGTCTTCGCCGTGCAGCCACGCGGTCGCCTCGTCGATGGATTCCGCCGCGCGCCGAACCGCCTCTTCCGTGGCGCTCGCGGCAAGGTCTTCCGCGGCGTCCTGGAAGCGGCGTGCGGCCTCGTCGAGGTCGCTGCTGCCGCGACTCCTCTCGGAGCCCCTGTCGGGTCTGCGAGTCACGTTCGCACCCTCCTGTTTTCCCCCGAAGCGGTCACGCGTCGGCCTGGCGCTTGCGCCAGTCCGGCGTTTCCGCGTCGAGGATCGCCTCGAGCGTCTCGACGCGCTCGCCCATCCGGTCGGCGAGTTCGGTCAGCCTTTCGAGTTCGGCCCGCTCTTCTTCCGAGAGCGCACCCTGCGTGCGGTTCTTGCTGCGATAGTGCATCAGGATCCACAGCGGCGCGACGACCACCACGAAGAGCAAAGTCGGCACGAAAGCGAAGGCGAAGAC
Source organism: Gammaproteobacteria bacterium (assembly GCA_009840715.1). Lineage (GTDB taxonomy): Bacteria > Pseudomonadota > Gammaproteobacteria > Pseudomonadales > Azotimanducaceae > VXNE01. Next base: position 9,417 of record VXNE01000668.1, on the reverse strand, counting down.
GAATTCATTGTCCATGGTTACCCCCGGTGTCCGGGAACCTTCGTCACGGTGGTGACTCGGGTCCCCTCAACTGTCCGCCTTGGCGCCGTCCGCGTCCCCGGCCGGACCCCCGCCAGGGGCTTCGACCCGCGCCTTGAGCCGCTCCAGCTCCTCGTCGATGCGCTCGCGGTCCTCGAGTTCCTCGATCTCCGCGGCGAGGGTCTTCTGACCGAGGTCGTAGGACTCGACCATGCCCTCGAGATCGTCGAGCTTGCGCTCGTACAGCTCGAACCGGTTCATGGCCTCGTCGATGTTGTGGTCGGAGAGCTGGCGGCGGATGCCGAGCCGCGTCCTGGCCGTCTGTCCGCGCACGACAAGTGCGTTCTGGCGCGCCTTGGCGTCCTTGATCTTCGCCTGCAGCGCCGCGACGTCGCCGTTCAGCTTCGTGAGGGTCTCCTCGAGGATGCGCACCTCCTCCGCCGCGGCCTCGGCCATCTCGGCGGCCTTGGCGCGCTCGGCGAGGGCGGCCCGCGCGAGATCGTCGCGTCCCTTGCGCACGGCGAGTTCGGCCTTGCGCTCCCACTCCGCGGCTTCCCCCTCGAGGGACTCGCGGCGGCGCGAGAGTTCCTTCCTGTCGGCGATGGCCCGCGCCGAGGTGGTGCGCACCTCGACCAGCGTCTCTTCCATCTCCTGGATGATGAGCCGCACCATCTTCTCCGGGTCCTCCGCCCTGTCCAGCATGGCGTTGAGGTTGGAGTTGACGATGTCGCTCAGGCGGGAAAATACACTCATGGTCTGTCTCCAAGGGGTGTCTCTACCGGATCGCATCCGCTTGCCCCCGGAGGGATCAGATTCCGTGCCAACTCTCCTACGCACTGCAACTCATTGATTTAGCGAACTTTCCCGAACGCGCGTTCTGCGCAACGCCGCGCTGCATGGTGGATTTCGCCAACTGTTGGCTAAGATAGGCGCATGGTTCGCGAAAAAGATCGGCTGGTCGGCGAGTCGCCGGCGTTCCTCGCCGCCCTCGACGAGGTCTCGGCCGTCGCCCCGCTCGAGAAGCCCGTGCTCATCGTCGGCGAGCGCGGCACGGGCAAGGAGCTGATCGCGGCGCGGTTGCACTACCTGTCGAACCGCTGGGACGCCACGTTCCTCAAGATGAACTGTGCGGCCATCTCGGACTCTCTGCTCGAGAGCGAACTCTTCGGGCACGAGGCGGGGTCCTTCACCGGGGCCACGCGGGCGCACCAGGGCCGCTTCGAGCGCGCCGACGGCGGCACGCTCTTCCTCGACGAACTCGCGACCACGTCCGTCCTCGTGCAGGAGAAGATCCTGCGCGTCATCGAGTACGGGGAGTTCGAGCGCCTCGGCGGCAGCAAGACGCTGCGCGCCGACGTGCGGCTCATCGCCGCGACCAACGAGGACCTGCCGCGGCTCGCCGACGCCGGCAAGTTCCGCCGGGACCTCCTCGACCGGCTCGCGTTCGACGTGATCACCCTGCCCCCGCTACGGGCGCGCAGCGAGGACATCGCGCTCCTCGCCGAGTACTTCGCCATCGACATGGCGACGGAACTCGGGCGGGACTACTTTCCGGGGTTCGCCCCGGCGGCCGAGGCACAGCTGGCGGCCCACGACTGGCCCGGCAACATACGCGAACTGAAGAACGTGGTGGAACGCGCGGTGTACCGAACGCCGGAGGACCTGCCGGTGGGCGAGATCACGCTCGATCCGTTCGACTCGCCGTTCCGGCCCGAGAAGGAAGCCTCCGGCGACGGCGCCCCGGCCGCAAACCCCGGGCTGCCCCTCGACATCAAGCAGACCGTGCGGCAGCTCGAGATCGACCTCTGCAACGACGCCCTCGCCAACGCGCGCTACAACCAGCGCAAGGCGGCCGAACTCGTCGGGCTCACCTACCACCAGTTCCGCGGCTACCTGCGCAAATACGACCTGGGACACACGGGCGACGACTGATCGCGCCCCCGGCGGCCCGGGCGGCGTCACAGCATGCTGCCGAGATATCCGACCTCCCACGGAGTGATCCGCCTCGAAAGGTCCTTGAGCTCCTCGCGCTTCACCGAGACGAATCCGTCGACGAAATGCCTGGTCAGCAGGCGGGTCAGTTTCCCGTGCCGTGACAGCAGGCGCAGTCCGTCATGGAGGTCGACGGGCAGGTCGGCCGGGAGCGCGTAGGCATTGCCTTCAGCGGGATCGCTCGGCTCGATGCCTTCCTCGAGACCGAGCAGGCCGCAGGCCAGGGTTGCGGCGATGAACAGGTAGGGATTGGCGTCGGCGCCCGCGATGCGGTTCTCCACGCGTCCGCTCGCATCGTCCGAGTGCGGAACGCGGAAGCCGACCGTACGGTTGTCGTAGCCCCACTCGAGGTTGATGGGCGCCGCGGAGCCCCAGACGAAGCGCCGGTAGCTGTTGACGTTGGGCGCCAACAGCGCGAACGCCCCGGGCAGGTACTTCTGCAGCCCGCCGATGAACCGGCGCAGCGGCTCCGGCGCCTTGCCGCCCCGCAGCGCGAACAGGTTGGCGCCCTGCCCGTCGACCAGGCTCACGTGCGCGTGCAGGCCGCTGCCGGGGAGGTCCATGACGGGTTTGGCCATGAAGCTCGCGAGGTAACCGTGCTGCAGGGCGCAGGCCTTGACCAGCCGCTTGACCAGGAAGAGACGGTCCGCCTGCCCGAGCGCTTCGCCGTGGGTGACGTTCAGTTCGACCTGGCCCGGGCCCAGCTCGTGCATCATGGCCTGCAGCGGGATGTCGATGCCCGCGCTCATGGCCCGCACGTTGTCGAGGAACGGGGCGTACTTGTCGAGGGCGTCGCTGCTCAACGCCTCGCCCCCGAACTCCGCCCGCTCGTTCAGGCCCGCGGCGGGTACCAGCGTCTGGTCACCGCGCCTTGGCGGCTGCAGCAGGTAGAACTCGATCTCCGGCGCGACGATCGGTGTCCAGCCTTGCTCCGCGTATCGCGCCAGGATCCGCTTGAGCACGTTGCGCGGGTCGAACGGGACGGGTTTGCCCGCCTTGTCGAGGGTTTCGCAGATGACCTGGCGGCAGTCGCCCGGCTTCCACGGCACGTCCCGGCAGGTGCTCCAGTCGGGGACGAGCACCAGGTCGCCGTCCTCCGGGCAGTAGGCCTTCATGGCGTCCAGGGCGTATTCGCCATTGATGCACTGGAAGAAGACGGAGGCCGCGAAGTGCGCCGAAGCGCCCGGGGCGAAGGAGGCGTCATCGACCGTCTTGCCGCGCGGTACGCCGTTCTGATCGCCCACCAGCAGCTCCAGGTCCTGCATCGCTACCTCCGATTCCGTGTCGTGGCCAGGCGACCGCAACGGACGAGGATGCCACTATCGGCGTGCGACCGCTGATGGTGGGCCACATGGATCGGCGCCGTCGCACACGGTTTCCGGCAAATGTCCCATGACACTCGCGGAACGGTCCCACAGACTCCACGTCCCCGGTGGCGAAAAATCTATCGATTCGGCCCCACGCGAAAGCCCCCGGGCGGATGCCGCGGGCCACGGAAACGGCTATTCTGACGAAAGGACACGGAACCCATGGCACAGCCGGTGATGGACACACTGCAGGTGGCGGATGCGCTGCGGCGGTCGGGGATGGAGCGGGAGCAGGCGGAGGGCGTCGCCCGCACACTCGGGAGAGAGCTGAGCGAACATGTCGCCGCGCACAAGGACCTCGAGCTCGGGTTCGCGGGCATCCGCGCGCACGTGGACGAGCGGTTCGCCGAGATCAAGGGCGAGATCAAGGCCCTGGACACCAAGTTCAACGTCCTCGGCGCCGGCATGGCCCTCGCGCTGGCTTACCTGGCAGTGCTGGCGAGCCTCGACCGGTTCCTGTAGGGGAGACCCTTGTGGTCTCCCGAGCCGAAATCGCGCACCCGCAGCACGGGAGGGGACAAGCCCCTCTGCGGGAGGGGACAAGCCCCTCCGCTACGGGAGGGGACAAGCCCCTCCCCTACGGGAGGGGACCAGCCCCTCTCCTACAGGGCCGGATCCAGACGCGATTGTCGTGGAACGCGGCGCCGCCGATGGGAGCGACCGCGTCGGCGCCCGTCAGCACGTTGACGCCCCTGCCCTCCTCGAACGCATCGTTGGGCCACAGGCTCTCGATGATCACGACGCCGCGCTGCACGCCCTCGAAGGGCTCGACGTCGATCACGAGCGAACCGCGGTCGTTGCCGACGCGCACGCGGTCTCCCGCCGCGACGCCGAGTGCGGCGATATCGTCCGGGTGCACCATCACGCAAGGCCGCCGCTGGCGCCGGATCGACGTCGGCGTCTCGTTGAAGGTCGAGTTCAGGTAGTGCCGGGCCGGCGCCGTCACCAGCCGGAACGGCATCCCCTCCGTTGCCTCCTCGATCACCTCCCAATGGTCCGGTAGCCGCGGCGCCGCCCCGACCACAGCTTCGTCCACGAACCCGCCGGCCGCGACCGCGCGCCAGTTCGGCGCGAACCGGAACTTGCCGTCGGCATGCGCGAACCCGTCGACGTAATGCGCTTCCCGGAACGATGGCTGGCAGTCGAGCCAGCGCTCTCGCTCGAGCCGTTCGAGGGATCCCCAGCCCGACACCTGCAGCGTGTGGTCGATGACCTCGCGGGCGCTCATGTCGAAGCCCGGGTGCTCCGCCCCGAGCCGCTTCGCCAGCGCGCAGACCACCTCGTGATTCGAGCGGCACTCGCCCGGCGCCTCGACGATCTTCGGGCCGAACAGGATGTGCTGATGGCCGCCGCCCTGGTAGAAGTCGTCGTGCTCGAGAAACATGGTCGCGGGCAGCACCACGTCCGCCATCAGCGCCGTCTCCGTCAGGAACTGCTCGTGCACGCACACGAAGAGATCGTCGCGCGCGAACCCGCGGCGCACACGCGCCTGCTCCGGCGCGACCGACATGGGGTTCGTGTTCTGCACGAAGAGCGCCGTCACCGGCGGGCCGTCGCCGATGTCCCGCGGGTCGCCGTCCAGGATCGGGCCAATGCGCGACTGGTCCAGGATGCGCGTCGACAGGTCGCGCACGTCGAGACCCTCGATCATCGACATGTCCCAGTGGTAGATGGCGCCATTGTTGTGGAACGCGCCGCCGCCCTCGTGCAGCCACGCGCCGGTGACCGCCGCGATCGAGAGCGCCGCGTGCATGTTGACGGCGCCGTTGCGCTGCCGGGTGAAGCCGTAGCCGAGGCGCAGGTAGGTGCGCGGCGTGGCGCCGATCATCCGGGCGAGCGTCTCGATGGTGTCGGCCGGCACGCCGGTAATCGCTTCCGCCCACTCTGGAGACCGATCCGCCAGGTGCTCCTCCAGTTCCGCCGGACGGTCCGTGTACCGCTCGAGATACGCGCGGTTTGCATACCCCTCCCGAAACAGGACATGCATGAGGGCGCACGCCAACGCGCCATCCGTGCCCGGCCGCACGCAGACGAAGAAATCCGCCTGCTTCGCCGTCGCGTTGCGGTAGGTGTCGATGACGACGATCTTCGCTCCGCGTTGGCGGCGGGCGGCGAGCGCGTGGGTCATGACGTTGATCTGCGTCGCCGCGGCGTTTGTGCCCCAGATGACGACGAGGTCCGACCGGGCCATCTCGCGCGGATCCGCGCCCGCGAGCTTGCCGGTGCCCGCGATGAAGCCTGTCCAGGCGAGCGTGACGCAGATCGTCGAGTGCTGGCGCGAGTAGCGCTTGGCGTGGCGCAGGCGGTTGATGCCGTCCCGCATCAGGAGGCCCATCGTGCCCGCGTAGTAGTAGGGCCAGACGGTCTCCGGCCCGTGGCGCGCCTCGGCCTCGAGCAGCGCTTCCGCCGTGATGTCGAGCGCATCGTCGAAAGAGACCGGTTCGAAGCTCTCCCGCCGGCCCTTCTCGCCGACGCGCCGCAGCGGCGTCGTCAGGCGGTCCGGATGATGGATGCGTTCCGCGTAGCGTGCGACCTTGCTGCAGATGACGCCCGCGGTGTACGTGTTGTCCGGCGCGCCGCGGACGCGGCCGATGGTTTCGGAGTCCAGCCGCTCGACCGTGAGCGCGCAGGTGGACGGGCAGTCGTGGGGACAGACGCTGTAGCGGATCTCGGCTTGTGCGGCCATGCGTTCGGAGGCCCCCCGGGCGCCGTTACGCACCACGTGACCGGCGGCGTCCCCGGCTCACCGCGCCTTCATTGAAGCTCGCGGCTCGCGCTTACGACTTCGCCCAGTTCATGGCCCGGGGCAACTTCATGCCGTGCGCGAAACCGCCCTGCGGCGTCGCGAGAAAATCCTCGCGGCCGAGCAGCACGCGCATCTCGTAGGGCTTGCCCTCGAGCCAGTCCTCGTCGAGAAAGTCGTAGCTCTCGACCGGGCGCATCGCCATGCGGCCGAAGGTGATGTGCAGCACCACCCGCTCGCCGTCCACCGTCCGCGGGGCGCCGCCGCTGTGCCACGTCGAACCGTCCCAGAACACGATGGAACCCGCCGGACACTCCGTGGCAACCACGCCGGGCTCTTCGGCCACTTCCCGCTCGCTCGGGTGGCGGCGCTCCCTGTGCGAGCCCGGCACGACCCGCGTAGAGCCCGCGGCCTCGGTGAACTCGTCGCACGCCCAGCAGAACGTCACGAGCTGGTTGTGCACCGGGAACGG
>VXNE01000668.1:0-2815 GCA_009840715.1 Gammaproteobacteria bacterium | reverse complement strand
TGAACTCGTCGCACGCCCAGCAGAACGTCACGAGCTGGTTGTGCACCGGGAACGGCGCGGGCGTCCAGTTCTGGTCCGCGTGCAGACCGCCCCTGCCGTCGCCGGGTTCCGTCGCCTTCTCCTTGATGCTCGCCGCGACCTGCGACAGGATCGCACCCTTGCCGCAGAGGATCTCCGCGATCGCCAGGATCTTCGGATTCAGGACGACCTCCTCGAAGACCGGGTCCTTCGGGAGGAGCATGTTCGCGCCCCGCCCCTCGAGCCCGTAGCCGCCTTCCCCGCCGCGCACGATCCGCACGATCGTCTCGCGCAGGCGCGCGACGAACTCGGGCGACGCCGCGTCGTCGATGTAGCCGTAACCGTAGTCCCTGACATGCTCGACCGTCTCGCCGAGATCGAGTGCGTCGACGCGGGCCTGAAGTTCGTCGGAAAGGTCGAAGGGTTGCCGGGTTTCGAAGATGCGCTCGGGCATCTCTTCAACTTCGGCTGTGACTTCTGCTGTGGCTTCGCTCATCGGTTCTACCCCTCGCTGCGTGTTCCCGGCGACACGCGATTCCCCGGATTGTTCGCCGGTGAGACGTTGGGGTCAAGGTCAGCGCAGATGAGGCGCGCCCCGCAGTGCGGGTCTGCTGAGATGGCGGGGCCAGAAGGCGCACGATGGTGACCCCACCGGCCCCCTCGCAACGACAAGCTGTGCAGCCCGTCAGCGCTTACGACTTCGCCCAGTTCATGGCACGGGGCAGCTTCATGCCGTGCGCGAAACCGCCCTGCGGCGTCGCGAGGAAATCCTCGCGGCCCAGCAGCACGCGCATCTCGAAGGGCTTGCCCTCGAGCCAGTCCTCGTCCAGGAAGTCATAGCTCTCGACCGGGCGCAGCGCCATGCGGCCGTAGGTGACGTGCAGCACTACGCGCTCCCCATCCACGGTTCGCGGCGCGCCGCCGCTATGCCACGTCGAGCCATCCCAGAACACGATGGAGCCCGCCGGGCACTCCGTCGCGACCACCCCGGGTTCTTCCGCCACCTCCTGTTCGTTCGGGTGGCGACGCTCCCGATGCGAGCCCGGCACGACCCGTGTGGACCCCGCCGCCTCGTTGAACTCGTCGCACGCCCAGCAGAACGTCACGAGCTGGTTGTGCACCGGGAACGGCGCGGGCGTCCAGTTCTGGTCCGCGTGCAGGCCGCCCTTGCCGTCGCCCGGCTCCGTCGCCTTCTCCTTGAGGGTCGCCGCCACCTGCGACAGCAGCGCGCCCTTGCCGCACAGGATCTCCGCGATCGTCAGGAGCTTCGGATTCAGGACGACCTCTTCGAAGACCGGGTCCTTCGGGAGCAGCATGTTCACGAGCGGCACGTTCGGGCCCAGCAAGTGGCCGCTCTCCCCGCGCACGATCCGCACGATCGTCTCCCGCAGGCGCGCGACGAACTCGGGTGACGCGGCGTCGTGGATGTAGCCGTAGCCGTGCTCCTTGACGTGCTCGACCGTCTCGCCGAGGTCCAACTCGTCCACGCGAGCCCTCAGTCCGTCGGAAAGGTCGAAGGGTGGGCGGGTTTCGAAGACGGGCGCGGGCATCTCCTCCAGTTGGGCCGTGGCTTCGGCTGTGGCTTCGCTCATCGGTTCTCCTCCCTCGCTGCAGGTTCTCGGCGACACGTGATTCCGGAATTGTTCGCCGGCCAGGGGTTAGGGTCAAGGTGGGTGCGGATGAGGCGCGTCCCGCCGTGCCGGTCTGCTAAGATGGCGGGGCCGCAAGGCGCACGATGGTGACCCCACCGGTCCCCTCGCGACGACAAGTTGTGAACCCCGTCAGGCCCGGAAGGGAGCAGCGGCAGCAGCGGACTCGGGTGCCGGGGTGCGGCTGGGGGGTCGCCTCCACCTTCGGAGAGGTGTCCGAGTGGCCGAAGGAGCACGCCTGGAAAGTGTGTATGGGTGAAAGCCCATCGAGGGTTCGAATCCCTCCCTCTCCGCCACATGTCCACGATAAAGTCAATTAATACAATAAGTTACGATGTATCTACGTGGCGGTTATCACTCCATGTATCAATGATTTGGCTGCTACTTGGGACACATGCTGATCCGCCGCGAGACGGACGCGGCGGCAGCTACGATGGACACGCCTACCCAACATCAGATGTTGTTTGTGCCCTAGAGATGACAGATAGCCGCATCGCGGGTGCGTTCGGGTAACGCATCAGTTACCATGCCTTGATGTTCGCAATCGGGGAGTTCGTCGATGCCCGCGGCAAAAGCCCGTTCGGTCGCTGGGTCGACGGGCTTGACCGTCAGGCCACCGCGCGGGTGGCGACGGCCCTGTACCGCATGGAAATGGGCAACCTGTCGAATGCGAAGGGCGTCGGCGGCGGCGTGCTGGAGTACCGAATCGACTTCGGTCCCGGCTACCGGATCTACTTCGGACGGGACGGCGATGCCTTGATTATTCTCCTCGGCGGTGGAACGAAGGCGCGCCAGCAACGCGACATCGAGGCTGCGGTGGCGCTGTGGCGCGAGTACAGGCGGAACAAGCGGCAGGAGGGTTGAGAACCATGCCATTGACGCGAGATTTCAGGATAACGATCCGGGAGCGGCTGGCGCGCGATCCGGGCTTTCGCGAGGCGATGCTCGAAGAAGGCGTGCAGTGCCTTCTGGCGGGCGAGGTCGACGTCGGCAAGTCGGTCCTGCGCGACTACGTCAACGCGACCATCGGGTTTCAGGAACTCGGGGGGCTGACCGAGAAGTCGCCCAAGAGCCTGATGCGCATGCTCGGTCCGAACGGCAATCCGCAGGCGCGCAATCTCTTCGAGATCATCAGTTGTCTTCAGGAA
>VXNE01000375.1:7190-12432 GCA_009840715.1 Gammaproteobacteria bacterium | reverse complement strand
GTGTAGATCACCGTTGTCGCCTTAACAATAAAACAAAACCACCTGCCGATGTACGACGGGGCGGCGCTGACGGACCAGGGCGTGGTGCTCGTCAGCATCAACTACCGGCTCGGTCCGATAGGCTTCCTCGCGCATCCCGAGCTGTCCGCCGAGTCGCCGCAGGGCGTCTCGGGCAACTACGGCATCCTGGACCAGGTCGCGGCCCTCGCCTGGGTGCGCGACAACATCACGGCATTCGGCGGCGATCCGGGCAACGTCACCATCTTCGGCGAGTCCGCTGGTTCCTGGAGTGTCTGCTACCTGTACGCATCGCCGCTGGCTACGGGGCTCTTCCACCGTGCCATCGGGCAGTCCGGTGGCTGCTTCGAGCCGCACGCCCTGCTCGCCGAGGACTCGGCGGCTGGTCGGTCCGGCCACTACGTGGGACTCGGCACGGCGGAGTTCGCGGGCGCCGAAGACCTCGCGGCGCTGCGCGCGATGCCGGCCGAGACGCTCTACGAGAAGCTGGCCGAACAGCCGCCGACGGGCTCTCCGGGCGTGTATGTCGACGGCCACCTGTTCCCGGCGACCATGGCGGACCTCGTGGCGCGGGGCGACCACAACCGCGTGCCGGTGATGCTCGGCTCCAACGCGGACGAGTGGACGACGATGGCGCTTGGCCGGGCCGAGCCGGACGAGGAGGCCTACCGCGCGGCCCAGGAGGCTACCTGGGGTGAGCTTGCCCCGGAGATCCTGGCCGCGTACGCCGACGATGCGGCCGTCAGCCCGGCCCACGCCGCGGGCGAGATCCTCTCGGACCGCTTCTTCGCCCGCCAGATGCGCGCCTGGGGACGCGCCCAGGTGGCGCACGGGGACGCGGCCTGGCTCTACTTCTTTACCCACGCGCCCGACGTCGGCGGGGAGTACGGCACCTCCAGGGGTGCGTTCCATGCCGCCGAGATCGCCTACGCGTTCGGCAATCCACACCTCGGGTTCCACCAGACGGCGTCCCTCGAGCCGCGTCTCGAGGACATCGAGGTCGCCCGCCTGATGAGCGGCTACTGGACGAACTTCGCGAAGTCCGGCGACCCGAACGGGGAGGGCCTGCCGGAGTGGCCGGCGTACGGGACGGAGACGGAGGAAGTGCTGGACATCTCCGCGGCGCCGAGGGTGATCACCGGTCTGCGCAAGGAGAAGCTCGACGCGATGGACCGGTTCTTCGCGGCGCCCGGCGCAGGGGCGGCGGAGGAGTAGTGCCGTAGGTCAGTTGGCCGTGTGCCTGCTGATCTTCCAGCCGGCTTCTGTCTTGACGAACTCGTCCATGTAGACGGGCGCGTTCACGGGCACGAGCGCGCCCGTTTCCAGGATGCGATGCACGACGAGCACCGTGGATCGCGTGCGGGCGAAGTCCTCCGTCAGTTCCAGGAAGACCGTGCCGGTGACGTAGTGCTGCGTCTGCCTGCCGGCCAGCACGGTGGAGAAGCGGTCCGCGACGAAGTCCTTGAGCTCCGCCCGGCTGGTGTTCTCGAACTGCGGGCGCTCGGTGCCGCGCCGGTGGATCTTCCAGTGCGCGTCTTCGGTGAAGAGCGACGCGAACCCGTCGGCATCCTTCGCGTCGAAGGTCTGGCCGTAGCGGTGGAGCACTTCCGTGATCTGCTGACGGTCGAGGAGGCTCCGCAGGGCCCGGTCTTCCGCGCTGGCCATCGCCGCGAGCAACGGCAACGCCAGGAGCACGGGTCTCGTTCTCGCCCTCATTCGGTGCAGGGGCTCAGTCGAACTGCCCCCGCGGCATCTCGACGAACTTGTCGGTGTCCGGGCCTTCCGCGCCCCAGCCGTAGGCCTGCCGCTGACCGAGCAGGGTCAGGAAGCGCGGGTCGTTGGAGTGCCGGTCCAGCACTTCCTGCGGAACGTGCCCGGCGTATCGTTCCTGCGTCACGATGTACTGCCGGCAGAAGTACTGGGCCAGGTTGATGCGGATGCCGGGGACCTGCCGGATGAAGGAGCCGTGCCACGTACTGCCGTGCCACACGGCGCAGTCGCCGGGTTGCAGGTCGACCGGGATGGCGTTCGGGTTGCCGGTCTCGCCGCCGAGCATGATCTCGTCCGGTCTCGGGTTGCGCGCCAGGCGGTTGCTGCCGGGGACCATCGCCAGCGCGCCGGCCTCTTCGCTGTAGGGGGTGAGCGCGTAGTTTACGTTGGCGACTTGTGCGACCGACGTAAACGGGGCCGTCATGCCGTTGCCGTTGTCCGAGTGCAGCATGAGCGGGAAGGCCCCGGGGCCCTTGAAGTGGGAGGTCATGCTCGACAGCACGCAACTGCGGCCGAGGAGATAGTTGATGAGCGCCAGGGGTCTGGGGGCCATGAGGATGGACTCGAAGACCTCGTCCTCGAAGAGCAGGTAGGTCGCCAGGTTGATGCCGGCCCAGGCCTCGTCGGTCTCGTTCTCGATGTCCACCGGGCGTCCCTGCTTGCGCTCCATGACCCGGACGATGGCATCTCGCGCGCGGACGGCCTGCTCCGGTTCGATCGCGCCGCGGACGACGGTGTAGCCATGGGCGTCGAGTTCGCCCAGGTGCCGCTCGAGCCCCAGTTCACGAATCTCTGCGAGGGTCTGTTCGCGGGCGGCCTTGTCGGGATCGTCGACCGCGTACACCTTCAGCATCTGCTGCATGCGCTCTTCGTCGGACAGGTCGGCGTCCGCGACCTTGGGTTCAGCCATGACTCTCCTCCTTTGGGGTCTCGATGCGTGTCCCTAGTCCCACTGCCCGCGCGGCACGTCGGCGAACTTGCTCCAGTCCGGGCCGTCGGCGTGGTAGTTGTACGGCTGGCGCTGGCCGACCAGGCGCAGGAAGCGTTGGTCGTTCGCGTGCCGGTCGAGCATCTCCTGCGGCACCGTGCGGCCGAACTCTTCCTGGGTCACGATGTACTGGCGGGCGAAGTAGGTCGCCAGGTTCATCCGGATACCCGGAATCTCGCGTCGGAACGAACCGTGCCAGGTGTTGCCGTGCCACACGACGCAGTCGCCCGGCTCGAGGGGCATGGAGACCGCGTCAGGGTTGCAGGCGTCCCCGGCGAGCTGGCTCTCGTCGGGCCGTGGATGCCGGCACAGCCGGTGGCTGCCCGGGACCATCGCAAGCGCCCCGGCCTCCTTGCTGTAGGGCGTTAGCGCGTAGTTGACGTTCGCCACCTGGGAGATCATCGAGAACGGGGGCGTGATGCCGTTGCCGTTGTCCGAGTGGAGCATCAGCGGGTCGCTGCCCCTGCCCTTGAAATGGCAGGTCATGCTCGACAGGACGCAACTGCGGCCGAGCAGGTAGGAGATGAGCGCCAGGGGCTTGGACGCCGTGATGATCGACTCGAAGACCTCGTCCTCGTACAGGAGGTAGTGCGCCAGGGAGACCCCGTTCCACGCCTCGGCGGTCTCGCTCTCGATGTCGACGGGCATCCCGGACTTGCGTTCCATGACGCGCACGATGGCGGCCTTGGCGCCGGCGACCTGGTCGGCGTCGATGGCGCCCTTGACGGTCGTGTAACCGATGGCGTCGAGTTCGGCGACGTTGGTCTCGAGACCGAGTTCGCGGATCTCGGCGAGCGTCCTGTCACGGGCCTCCTGGTCGGGGTTCGCGTTCGACATCAACCTGCGGTTACGCTCGGCCCTGGCGGCTTTCACCTCGTTCCAGTCGGTCGTCTGCGCTTCGGCCATGGGGTTTCCTCCTCTTGGAAGCCGGGCGCTGCCCGGCACGTGACGCGGGTAAGTGCCGCAAGTGTAATGCAAGTGGACTACACGGGGCGTCGGGAACGTGGTCAGTCGAACTGTCCCCGCGGCCGCACCGCGAACTTCTCCCAGTCCGGTCCCTCGGCGTGGTAGTTGTAGGGCTGCGACTGGCCGAGCAGGCGCGCGAAACGCGGCTCGTTCGCATGGCGGTCGAGCATCTCCCGCGGCACCGCCCGCCCGAACTCCTCCTGGGTCACGACGAACTGGCGCGCGAAGTAGGTGGCGAGGTTCATGCGGATGCCGGGAACCTCCCGCCGGAAGGAGCCGTGCCACGTGTTGCCGTGCCAGACGACGCAGTCGCCGGGCGCGAGGTCCATCGCGACGGCGTCGGGATGCGTCCGCCCGCCGGCCAGGTGCGACTCGGAGGCGCTCGGCTGGCGGCACAGCCGGTGGCTGCCGGGCACCATCGCGAGCGCGCCGGCCTCCCGGCTGTACGGCGTCAGCGCGTAGTTGACGTTGGCGACCTGGGACACCATCGAGAACGGCGACGGAATGCCCCCGTTGTCCGAGTGCAGCCGGCCGGCTTCGCCGCCCGGCCCCTTGAAGTGACACGTCATGCTCGACAGGACGCAACTGCGGCCGAGCAGGTAGGTGACGAGCGCCAGCGGCTTCGCCGTCATCAGGATCGACTCGAACACCTCGTCCTCGAACAGCAGGTAGTGCGCGAGGCTGATGCCGCTCCAGGCATCGGCGGTCTCGCTCTCGAGGTCGACCGCCAGACCGGATTTGCGTTGCATCACCCGCGCGATGGCAGCCCTGGCCCGGGCCACCTGGTCGGCGTCGAGGGCGCCGTGAATCGTGGTGTACCCGACGGCGTCGAGCTCCGCGACGTGCTTCATGAGTCCGAGTTCACGGAGTTCGGCAAGGGTCTGCGCGTGGGCCTCGCGATCGCGCAGCTCGCCGTCGATGTACTGGGCGCGCACGGCATTCTGGTGCGTCGATGCTCGGTCGTTCCAGTCGGGGTGTTCCACTTCGGCCATGGCTTCCTCCTGCCTGGCGGCCACTCCGGCCGCTCTCCAAACGCGTACCATGCCCGTTCGGCCGGTGGTTGGCTACCACTCTGCCGGGTTCCGGATTGGCAACTTGGGAGAACAGCATGGAAGTAGGGCTGCAGCTCATCTTCTCCTCGTACGGCTGGGAGGACGTCAGCGACGCCACGGTGTACGCGCAGGAACTCGCGATGGCGGAGCTGGCGGAGGAGCTCGGGTTCGATGCCATCTGGCCGACGGAACACCACTTCTTCGACTACTCCTTCTGCCCGGACAACCTGGAGTTGCTGGCGTACGTCGCGGGACGCACGAACAGGATCGGCCTCGGCACGGCGGCGGTCATCCTGCCGTGGAACGATCCGCTGCGCGTCGCCGAGAAGGTGGCGATGCTCGACCTGGTCTCCGGCGGACGGGTGCGGTTCGGCATGGGCCGCGGCCTGTCCCAGCGCGAGTTCGCGCCGTTCCAGGGGATCGCCATGGAGGAGTCGCGCGACCGGTT
>VXNE01000375.1:0-7180 GCA_009840715.1 Gammaproteobacteria bacterium | reverse complement strand
GTTCGACGAAGCGTCCGTGATGATCGTCGACGCGCTCCGCACCGGGTTCATCGAGGGCGATGGCCCGATGTACCCGCAGGTGCGCACGGAGATTCGTCCACGGCCCGAGCGTTCGTTCGAGGGCCGCATTTACGCGGTGGCGAACTCGAGTGACTCCGTGGAGGCCTGCGCGCGCCTCGGCGGGCGCATGATCATGTTTGCGGAAGCGCATTGGGAGCGGCGGCTGCCGGGCATCGAGCACTACCGGGAGCGCTACCGCCACCACCACGGCGCCGAGGCGCCGCCGACCATGACGGCGGACTTCACGTTTTGCCACGAGGACCCGGTCTACGCCCGCGAGCGGGCAGAACAGTGCATGACGACCTACCTGCAGAGCCTCCTCGAGCACTACAACCTGATGGGCACGCACCTCGATGAAATGAAGGGCTACACCGGGTACGGCAAGCAAGCCGCGAAACTTCGCGAGATCGGGTTCGACCGGTACCTGCGGGGCTTCATGGCCTCGAACTCCTTCGGTACGCCCGAGCAGATGATCGAGACCTACCGGGCCCGTTACGAGGTCATCGGCACGTTCGAGGAGGCCGCGTGCTTCCGCTACGGCGGCATGCCCCAGGACGAGGCGCTCGCGAGCATGCGGCTGTTCGCGGAGAGGGTGCTGCCCGAGTTGCAGTCCTGGTAGGGCGACGAGGGATTCAATCCGGCGCAGCGCCGCGTCGGTCCAACGCCGCCACGTAGAGCCCCTCGATCGCGGCGTCGAAACAGACGAACCGCACCAGCGTGATCGCGGAGCCGACACAGCACTCACTGACTGTGGCGACCGCCACGGCGGTGGCCAGGTCCACCGGGTATCCATAGACGCCGGTGCTTATCGCCGGGAAGGCGAGTGACAGGACGCCGTTCGCTTCCGCCACCTCCAGGCTGCGGCGATAGCAGGAGGCCAGCAGCTCGGGTTCGCCCCGGCCGCCCCCCTGCCACACGGGCCCGACGGTGTGGATGACGCGCCCTGCGGGGAGTCCGTACCCGCCCGTGATCTTCGCGTCGCCGGTTTCGCATCCCCCGAGCGTGCGGCACTCCGCCAGGAGCCCCGAACCGGCGGCGCGGTGAATCGCCCCGTCGACCCCGCCGCCGCCGAGCAGGGAGTTGTTGGCGGCGTTGACGATCGCGTCGACCCGTTCCGCCGTGATGTCGCCCCGGGCGACCTCGAACGTCGTCACCGTGGTGTCACCCCCGCTGCGAGGCCCTCTACCTCGTCGACGACATTATCGACGGACGGCGCCTGGCGCCCCAGCCCAGAGCGGTTGGGGCGGTTTCGGAGCGCCGCGGGGACGCCGCGCCCGGTGCTATCCTGCCGCGCCATGACGCTCATCCCCCCTGACTGGCGGCCGGTGGCCGCGACGCTCGTGTTCGTCGAACGGGGCGGGGACGTGCTCCTCATCCGGAAGAAACGCGGCCATGGGGCGGGCAAGGTGAACGCGCCGGGCGGGCGTCTCGAGGGGGTGGAGACGCCGGAACAGTGCGCACGGCGTGAACTTGGGGAGGAGGTGGGACTGCGCTGCGGTGCGTTGCGTCCCGTCGCCCACCTGCGCTTCCATGACCGGACGGGCGGTTACGATGTGCGCGGCTTCGTCTTTCGCGCATCGGCGTGCCGCGGACGGGCCGTGGATACGCCGGAAGCCGCTCCTTTCTGGTGTTCCTGGGATGCGGTCCCGTACGAAAAGATGTGGGAAGCGGACCGCTACTGGGTCCCCGCGGTCCGGGACGACGGACCCGTACGCGGCGACTTCGTCTTCGAGGCCGACCGGCTCGTGTCGAGTTGCGTGTCGCCCGTCGGCGCCGGCGGTCTGGCGCGCTTTCATGCGGAGTTCGACGTGACGGGGGAGGACATCGCGGCATGAGGATCGGGATCTCCATGGCGAGTGCGTATGGCGTGGACGATGTCCGCACCGGCGCCCGCTACATGGTGGAACGGGCCCGCGCCGCCCACGCGGCGGGCCTGGACTCGCTGTTCGTCGGGGACCATCACGCCACGCCCGCGCCCTACTACCAGAACTCTCCGATTCTTGGTCGCGTGCTGGCGGAGTGGGGCGAGCGGGAGGCCGGGGCGCTCTATCTGCTGCCGCTGTGGAATCCCGTGTTGGTGGCGGAGCAGACGGCGACCCTCGCGAGCATCGCGCAGGGTCCGTTCGTCCTGCAGTGCGCCATCGGTGGAGGACGCTCCCAGTTCGCATCGATGGGTGTCGGCTACGGCGGCAAGCCGGCCAGGTTCGAGGAGGCGCTGTCGATCATCCGAGCCCTATGGCGGGGGGAGACCTTCGATGGGCTGGAGGGGCATTGGCCCGTCGCCGGAGCGCGGATCGCGCCGCTGCCGCCGGAGCCGATCGAGGTGTGGATCGGCGCGTCGGCACAGCCCGCCATCGACCGGGCCGCGCGGCTGGGGGATGCGTGGCTCGGCAGCCCCGGCACGACCCTCGTCCAGACGCGCCGGCAACTCGACTGGTATCGCGAGGCATGCGCCACACACGGCCGCACGCCGGAGCGGGTCGCCCTGCGGCGCGACGTGTACGTCGGCGAGAGCACCTCGGAAGCGCGGAACACGATGCGTCCGTACGTCGAGCGCGGCTACCGCGGCTTCGACCCGGAAGCGCTCGTGATCGGAGACATCCCCTCCGTGGCGGACCAGCTCGCGGCCTACGGCGAACTCGGCTTCACCGATATCCTCGTCCGCAACATCACGGCGGACCAGGCTCTGGCCCTGGCGACCATCGAGCGACTGGCGCGGGTGCGGGAAACACTCGCGTGAGGCTTTTGAACCGGGGCGGGCCATGGTGAGGCCCGTCATCGAGACCCTGGAGCAGAACGGCATCACGAAGGTGGCGTTCCAGCGCCTGGACGACCCGGCCGTCATCCCGCTCTGGTTCGGCGAGGGGGACGTCGTCACGCCGGCGTTCATCCGGGAGGCGGCGAAGCGCGCGCTCGACGACGGGCAGACGTTCTACACGCACACCCGCGGCATCCCGGCGCTGCGCGACGCGATCAAGCGCTATCTCGACGGACTCTACGGGCTCGACATCGACCCGGACCGCATCAGCGTGCCGGGATCCGCCATGATGGGCGTGACGATCGCAGCGCAGATGGCCGTGAACCGCGGAGACCGGGGGCTGATCGTCAGCCCACACTGGCCGAACATCGAGATCACGTACCGCGTCACCGGAGCGGAAGTGGACATCGTGCGCCAGCGCGATACCGAGTCCGGCTGGGAACTGACGGTCTCGGAGATCGTCGATGCCGTGCGACCGGACACGCGCTCGATTTTCGTCAACAGTCCGTGCAACCCGACCGGGTGGGTGATGCGGCGCGACGCCCAGGAGGAACTCCTGGCCTTCTGCCGCGACCGCGACATCCTCCTCATCGCGGACGAGGTCTATCACCGGACCTGTTTCGATGGAGAACACGCGCCGTCGTTCCTCCAGGTGGCGCGCGACGACGATCCGCTGGTGGTCGTGAACGGTTTCTCCAAGGCCTGGGCGATGACGGGCTGGCGCGTGGGCTGGGTGGTCGCGCCGCCGCACCTGCGCACGGCGTGGACCGCCCTGTCCGAGTGCTTCAACACCGGCGCCACGGTGTTCGCGCAGTACGGCGGCATCGCCGCGCTCGAGGGCGGCGAGGGGACCGTGGCGTCGTTGCGCGAGCAGTATCGCGGCGGGCGCGCCATCGTGGAGCGGCACCTTTCGGGGCATCCGCTCATCGACCTGCGAATGCCGGAAGGCGCCTTCTACGCGTTCCCGAAGGTGCCGGGACTGTCCGACAGCCTCGCTTTCGTCGAGGGCGTCCTTGCCGAGGAAGACGTGGGACTGGCGCCGGGATACGCCTTCGGACCGCACAACGAAGCGCACTTCCGACTCTGCTTCGCGCAGTCGCACGAGCGACTCGAGGAGGGGCTCAAGCGCGTGGTCCGCTACGTGGAACGGCACGCCAACGAGTTGGACCGGTTCTGACGTTCGGACGGCGGCGGCGGCATCCGTTGCACCTCGGGCACGACCGGCGTATTGTGACTACAATAGTTCTTTCTTGAGGCTGACGTGCGACAGGTGCAACTCCGCGAAGCCAAGGCGACGCTGTCCGCGCTCGTCGACAGTGCGGCCCAGGGAGAGGCCGCGGTCATCACCCGTCATGGACGCCCGCGCGCCGTACTGGTGGGGGTCGACGAGTGGCATCGGCTGCGGAACGTGCCGTCTTTCGGGCGCCTGCTGGTCTCCGCGCCGCTCGGCGAGGAAGACCTGCCGGAGCGTGATCGTAGCCCGCTCCGGGAAGTCGACCTGTAACGGCCCACAACCCGTAGCAGTTGACTCGACGGCGACGGCGTTCTCGTACGCCGGTTTGAGAGAACGCCGCACGCCCGGTCGGCCAATCTCCGATGGCACACGGTCGCTGGACCTGCTGCACTGACGCGTGAACTCGCCAACGGAGATCGCGATGTACCTGGTCGACACGAACGTGGTGTCCGCGGGAGCGCCGGGTCGTGCGCATCGGTCGCCGGCGCTCGTGAGCTGGATGGACCGGCACGCCGAGTCGCTGTTCCTCTCCGTGGTCAGCGTGACGGAGATGGCCCGTGGCATTGCGAAGCAACGGCGGGCGGGGTCCCATGCGCGGGCGGCGCGGTTGCACGACTGGCTCGAACTCCTGTTGCACCTTTACGATGGCCAAGTGCTGCCATTCGACGTTGCCGCTGCGCGAGTGGCCGGACAACTGGATGACCGCGCGCAGGCATTGGGCGCCGCACCGGGGTTCGCGGACATCGTTATCGCGGCCACGGCCAGCAGCCGCGGACTCACTGTCCTCACGCGCAACCTGCGGCATTTCGAACCGCTCGGGGTTGTGGCGGTGGACCCGTTCGTGAAGCTGCCCTGACGGCTCCCTTGTCCGGCGTCAGTCGGGTGGGCCGCCGCCCGGCGCGCTACGCCGCGCAGGGTCGTGTGCTTTGCCGAGCATCGCCTGGTGGAGACCGCGGACGCGGTCGCTGGCCGAGCGGGTGAACAGGAACGGGAGGAAGGCGTGAACGAGGCAGGCAACCCCGCCAATCAGCAGGACGGCCGCGAAGCCCGAGGCCTTGGCCAGATGTTCGGCGTAGGACTCACCGACTTCGTCGAGATGCTCGGTCAGCCAGCTCATTGGACGATGTCACGTAGCGCAACGGATGGGCTGAACGTAACCGAACGTGGGCGGGAAAGTGTTGCAAACTGCACTCGTAATCGGACACGATTTAGCATGCCTTTTCTTGAGTGCGGCACGGAGTAGAAAAAAATCGCTATTGATCGAACAGACCTGAGGATTCTCGACCTTGTCCAGCACGACGCGAGGCTGTCCACGGCCGAACTCAGCGAGCGCGTCGGCCTGAGCACGACGCCCTGTTGGCGTCGGCTCCAGAGGCTCGACCAGCAGGACACCATCATCGGGCGTGTCGCACTGCTCAACCGCAGCCACCTCAACCTCGGGGTCGACGCCTTCGTGTCGATCCGCACGGACCAGCACAACGAGCGCTGGTTCGAGGCGTTCGCCGCCGCGGTCGCGGCGTTTCCCGAGGTGATCGAGCTGTACCGCATGAGTGGCGAGGTGGACTACCTGATCCACGTGGTCGTGCCGGACATCCCTGCATTCGACGGCTTCTACAAGCGACTGATCCGGTCCGTGGATCTCACCGATGTCAGCACGAGCTTCGCCATGGAGCGCATCAAGTACACGACGGCGTTGCCGCTCCACTACGCTGACCGGGGCTGACTCCCCAGTCTGCGTTGGCGGGTTCCCTGGCGGTGCCCTGTGTCCGGTATCAGTCGGGTTGGCCGTCGCCCGGCGCGGCGCTATGCTCCGTCGCCTGTCCCAGTCGGAGCCGTGGCATCCACCGCCTTTCAATCTCGTTTCTCGCGTTTCTCCTCGCGGCATCGGCCGGCGCCGCCGAGGTCCCGCTCGATGACGTCGACGCGCACGTGTTCCACAACACCGAAGGCAGCGTGACTACCTTCAAGAGCCATCCGGCCCTGCAGGTCCTCGGGCCGATGACGCGCGCCGAGGACAAGCTCGTGATCGTCGACGCCGAGCTTGCCGACGGCACGATCGAAGTGGAGTTGGCCGGTGGCGTGCAGCAAGGCGCGATGGCCGCGGCGCGGGGCTTCGTGGGGGTCGCGTTCCACGTTCAGGAAGGTGCCGAGAAGTTCGAGGCGTTCTACCTGCGCCCGACGAACGGTCGCGCCGAGGACCAGGAACGGCGCAACCACTCGAGCCAGTACATCTCCTTTCCGGACCATCCGTGGCACAAGCTGCGCGAAGAGACGCCGAGCCGCTACGAGGCGTACGTGGACCTCGTCCCCGACGAGTGGACGAGCGTGCGCATCACGGTGGAGGGCGACCAGGCGCGCCTGTATGTCCATGGGAACGAGCAGCCGACGCTGATCGTCAATGACCTCAAGCTGCCCGAGACGTCGGGGGCGGTGGGGCTGTGGGTCGGGCCCGGGACCGCGGCGCATTTCAGGAACCTCAGGGTGACGCCAGCCGGGTAAGGGACGGGCTCGTCCCGTCCCGTTCTCGAATTGCCCGTCAGCGAGTGAGACGGGCAATCCCATGCGACTCTTGTCCGTTGACCTGGAGGTCGGGAAGCGCAGCGGCCGCATTCACGCGCTCGCGGCGGTGCACGAGGACGGCGATGTCCTGACCCGTAGCCGGATCAAGGCCCGCGAACTCTCCGAGGCGCTAGCCGAGCTCGACGGATTCGCCCGGGGCGCCGGGTGCCTCGTCGGGCACAACCTCACGGACTTCGACATTCCCCACCTGCGGGCGGCCGCGCCGGACCTCGAACTCCTGCGCCTGCCGGTGCTCGATACCCTGCGCCTGAGTCCCCTGGCGTTTCCGGCGAACCCCTATCACCGGCTGGTGAAGCACTACCAGGACGGGGCGATCGTGCGCGGGCAGGTGAACGATCCGCGGCTGGATGCCGACGCGACGCTCGAATTGCTGGCGGACGAGCGAAGCGCGTTCGTCGAGGCGGACCGCGACCTCGTCCTTGCCTGGCATTGGCTCGCGACGATCGGGGCCGACAGCGGAGGCTACGACCGGCTGTTCGCCGAAATCCGGGGAGTGGACCTGCCCCGCTTTAGTGGACAGTTTACTTTTGGGGCGTGAGCCCCGTGAA
>VXNE01000241.1:4302-12447 GCA_009840715.1 Gammaproteobacteria bacterium | reverse complement strand
CAAAACGGCTACGCGGTCGTGCTCGCCGGCCGGCGCGAGGAGCGGTTGCACGCCACCGTCGAGGAATCCGGTGCCGGCGACCAAGCCCTCGTCGTGCCGGCGGACGTCAGCGACGACGCCTCGATCGCCCATCTCTTCGGGGCGACCCAGGATAGGTTCGGGCGGCTCGACGTGCTCTTCAACAACGCCGGCCGCGGCGCGGCGCCCGTGCCCCTCGAGGACCTGGCCGTCGACAAGTGGCGGCAGGTCGTGGACGTGAACCTGACGGGCGCCTTCGTGTGCACGCAGCACGCGTTCCGCATGATGAAAGCGCAGAATCCGCCCGGCGGCCGCATCATCAACAACGGCTCGATCTCGGCGCACACCCCGCGGCCCAACTCGGCGCCGTACACGGCCACGAAGCACGGCATGACGGGCCTGACCAAGGCGACGGCCCTGGACGGCCGCCCGCATAACATCGCGTGCGGCCAGATCGACATCGGCAACGCCTACACGGACATGACGGCCCGCATGGCCGAGGGCATCGCGCAGCCGGACGGTTCGGTGCGCGCGGAGGCGACGATGGACGTCGACAACGTGGCGCGCGCGGTCGTGTACATGGCCAATCTGCCCCTCGACACCAACGTACTCTTCATGACGGTGATGGCGACGCAGATGCCGTTCGTGGGGCGGGGGTAGGGTCGCCAGCTCCCGTTGCCGCTGGAGTCTGGACACGCCTCCGTGAAGGGCGCCTGATTGGGGGCCTTGGATACTGTCAGCTAGAGGTCGCCGAAAGCGCCCGCTTGGCGATGTCAGGCAACTCGACTGGCGCGAACATTGAGGCTGCGTAGAGGTAGCCGTCCGGTTCCGATGTGTCCTCGTCGACAACCCTGAGCAGGCCGCGCTGCGCCGTCGGAACCTCCGGCATTCAGGTTGGTCACCACGTCTGGCAGTCGTGTCCGGTCCGGTGTTGATCTGGACCGGCCGAGGTCCGTGGATACCGAAGATGAGGAAACGCGTTTCGGCCCGAGACGGTAGCGTCGGAGAGCGATGATGCGGCGCGCGCGTTCAACGTGTTGCGCGCACTGCGGGGCGAAGAAGGCTCGCCGAGCGTCGCGTTGCGCGCGCTCCATCCGGGCCTGTTCGCGGCCCACATGGCCACGCGCGAGGTTTGACACCGGCAGAAGCTCCCGGGGGGCCATCCGGGCTTGTCGTCGGGTCTCGTTGTCAAGGACGATACCGGCCTCACGTCAGGTAGCCGGCATCTTCCCCGTCCCTTACCTCCGTCGCCGGCATCCCAAGCCACTCCGCGAGCACCGCGGCGTTGTCCTCCCCGATCTCTCGCGTGCG
Organism: Gammaproteobacteria bacterium; assembly: GCA_009840715.1. Taxonomy (GTDB): domain Bacteria; phylum Pseudomonadota; class Gammaproteobacteria; order Pseudomonadales; family Azotimanducaceae; genus VXNE01. The sequence continues at coordinate 11,118 of VXNE01000241.1, read as the reverse complement.
CTCGTAGCGGTCGCAGGGCGTGCGCTCGAAGTAGATGGGTAACCGGTCGGCATGGGTCGTGCCGGCGGTGGGGTGCGGGTCCTCGATCTCCCGGAGGAACCGCGAGCGTGCGAGCTGCGGGTCGTGCTCCACGAGGTCGACGCCGGTCTGTACCACGCCGGCCGGCACGCCCGCGGCCTGGCAACGCTCCATGACCTCCGTCGAATCGAGCCCGGAGGTCCACGCGCCTACGCCGGCCTCGACATCGCGCTCCCGCGCCAGGCGACCCGCGGCCGTGGCCAGTGACGGGTCCCGCGACCACTCGGGATCTCCCATCACCTTCCGCAACCCTTCCCAATGCGCGTCCGTCATGCACGCGATCGCCACCCAGCGTTCGTCCGCGGGATGTTCGGACGTCGCACCCCCGCAGGGAAAGCAACCGTGGGGCGCCGCTTCGTCCCACGGCAGCCGGTTCCCTCCGGGCTCCGCCGCGCGGCCGTTGGCGAAGTAGTCCAGTAGGGCCGGTCCGACCGCGTTCACGCCGACCTCGAACTGCGAGAGGTCGACGCGCTGTCCCTGGCCGGTCGCACGACGTGCCTCGAGAGCGGCGAGGATGGCGACCGCCCCGTGCAGTCCGGCCTGGTGGTCGTTGTAGGAGAAACCGATCCCGATGTCCTCGCGTCCGGGCACGCTGGTCAGGTACGTGAGGCCGGCGAGGGCATGGATGGTCGGCGCGTAGGTCACGAAGTTCGACCAGGGGCCGACGCTGCCCATCCCCGACATCTGCACGTAGATGACGCCCGGATTCTCCTCGCGCACGGAGTCGTAGCCGACGCCCCAGCGGTCGAGCACGCCGACGGTGAAGTTGTCGATCACCACGTCGGCCTTCGCGCACAGGCGGCGGCAGACGCCGCGAGCTTCGTCGCGGGACATGTCCAGGGCGAGGGCGCGCTTGTTGCGGTTCCACATCACGTAATAGGGCGACCCGGGGGCGTTCGTGTTCGTCCGGGAGGCGGAGTTGACCTTCACGACGTCGGCGCCCAGGTCTCCCAGCACCCGCGTGGCGAACGGCCCGGCCAGGACGTGGGTGAAGTCCAGGATGCGCGTGCCGTCGAGCGGTCTCACCGGCCGTCCTCCCAGCCGATCGCGTCGAGGATCTCGTCGGTATCACGGTCCGCGTCGCCAGGGGACCGGACCGACCAGGGTGTCGCGCTGAACTGATACGGTGCACCGGGTCCCCGGACCGCGCGTTCCCCGTCCACGGGGTAGGACTCCCACCAGTCTCGCGCCGCCAGGTGTGGATTGTCGGCGACCTCGTCGAGGCGCTTGACGTGCCCGTACGGGAGGTGGCGCGACTGCGCCTCGAGGAACAGGGCCTCGGGGTCCTCCGACGCCACCCATTCCCGAAGCGTGTCCATCAGGCGGTCGAGGAGTTCGCGGCGGTGCTCGGGGAGCTGCAGGCGGGCGTCGAGGAGCTCCTCCCCGAGACCGTGCTCGAGCAGCCAGACGAGCTGTCCGTCGAGCTCCGGGATCGGCGTCACCATCACGGCGCCGGTGGCGGCGCCCATGACCTGGTAGGCGTTCGTCCAATGCAGGCTGCCGCGGCGTTCGAGCACGGGCTTCCTGGCCACGCCGATATGGTCCTGGTACCAGTGCCACATGAACACGTGCTCGAGGGCGGATGCGATGCACTCGTGGACGGGTACGTGGATGCGCTGGCCGACGCCGGTACGGCGGACGCAGTTGAGGCCCGCGAGCGCCGCGATGGCCGCGTACGCGCCGGACACCATGAAGTTGAGCTCACCGAACGCCTTGAGCGGCGGCGTGTCCACGTCGCCTGTCGTGGCGACCGCACCCCCAAGCGCGCCGGCGACCAGATCCGGTGCGAGATAGTCCGACCACGGTCCGTCGGGGCCGAAGGAGGACACCTCCACGACGACCAGGTCCGGCCGCCTGGCACACGCGTCGTCGAGTTGCGCTGCCTCCAGGGCGAACGTGCCGGTGTTCGCGAGCACGATGTCGGCGCGGTCGATCAGCAACCGGAGTTGCGCCGCACCCGCGTCCGTGCCCGGGTCGACGGCGAAGAAGCGCCGCGAGGAGGCGAAGAACGCATGCCACAGCGAGCCCGTCTCTGTCGGTGCGCCGTCCATGAGCGGGCCGCGGTCGCGTAGCGGGTCGCCTTGGGGCGGTTCCGGGCGCACGACATCGGCGCCGAGGTCAGCCAGCAGCTTCGCCCCGTAGATCGCGCGTTCGTCCGTGAGATCGACGACGCGAACGCCCTCGAGCGCTCCGTGGGTCACGAGCGAAGCGCGAGGTCAGGAAGCGGCGACGGCGCCGCCGTCGCAGGTGATCGTCTCGCCCACCGTGTAGGCGCCGGCCCGGGAACTCAGGAAGATGGCGAGCCCGGCGATGTCCTCTGCCGTGCCGACGCGTCCGCGCGGGTTCCCGGCGCCGACCGCCTCCCAGTCAGCGCCCTCGCCTTCGATCTCGCCGCCGAAGCCGACGCCCAGGCTCAGCATCCAGGTCGGGAACGGACCCGGCGCGATGGCGTTGACGAGGATGTTCTCCTTCACCAGGTGCGCCGCCAGCACGCGCGTCAGGTGATGCAGGGCCGCCTTGGAGGGACCGTAGGGGAAGTTGTCGAACACCGGGGTCTTGATGCCGTCCACGGAGCCGACGTTGATGACGCGCGCCGGATGCTCGTGGGTAGCCGCCTTGCGCAGCAGGGGCAGGAGCTTCTGGGTGAGGAAGAACACGCCCTTCACGTTGGTGTCCATCACCTTGTCCCAGCCGCTCTCCGGGAACTCGTCGAGGGGCGCGCCCCAGGCGGCCCCGGCGTTGTTCACCAGAATGTCGAGCCGCTCCTCGCGGCGTTCGAGCTCCGCGGCGACGGCCTCGATGCCGGGGAGACCGGAGAGGTCCGCCGGCAGGGCGGCGCAGGTACCGCCGTGGGCCTGCATGAGCCGCTCGCATGCGGCGTCGCAGGCGTCGGCCTTGCGGGAACTGATGTAGACCTTGGCCCCGTGCGCCAGGAACCCGGCCGCGATCATCTCGCCGATGCCGCGTGAGCCGCCCGTCACGAGCGCGGTCTTGCCCTCGATGGAAAAGAGATCCTGCATGGAGTTCCCCCTGATTTGCGGTGCCCATGGACCCGACAGTCGCGGGTCGCTTACGCTGAAAGAGGCGCTTGCGCGGGCAAGCGGCCGATTCTACAGGACGTTCAAGGAGGTCGAATGAGGGTGGGCGTTTCGCTCCCGGTGCGGGAGCTCGGCAACGACATGGGCGCAATCCGGGAATTCGCGCAGGCGGCGGACGAGATCGGCTACGCGCACCTGCGCGTGCCGGACCAGGTGCTGCGCCCGGGGAGCGGCGCGCTGCACGAACCGATGATGCTGCTCGCCTGGGTCGCCGCGGTCACGGAGCGCATCGAACTGGTGCCGTCCGTGATCGTTACGCCCGCGCGGCAGACCGTGCTCCTCGCCAAGCAGACGGCGGAGCTCGATGTCCTGACCGGGGGCCGCGTAAGGCTCGGCGTCGGCGTGGGCGGCAGCGCGGACGAGTATGCGGCGCTGAACCAGGACTTCGGCACGCGGGGCGCGCGGGTCGAGGAGCAGCTCGAACTGATGCGGGCGTTGTGGACGCAGGAGCAAGTCGACTTCGAGGGGCGATGGGACACGGTACGCGGCGCGGGACTGTCGCCCCTGCCCGTGCAGCGGCCAATCCTGGTGTGGATCGGCGCGAGCGGCGTGCCGGCGGCGCGTATCCGCCGGCGCATCGGCCGACAGGCGGACGGCTGGTTCGTGCTGTGCTCGCCCGAAGAGTTCCCCGGCATCAAGGCGGACATCGATGCGGCGGCCCTCGCTGCCGGGCGCGATCCCACGGAAATCGGCGCGGAGGCCGGCGTGGCCGTTGTCGGCCCACGCGCTCCGGAATGGAAGGACCGCGTCCGTGGCTGGCGGGAGAAGGGGCTGACGCACCTCTGCCTGCGGACGCTCGGCGGTGGGCTCGCGCCGGGGGAACATCTTGGGAAGATGCAGGAGGCCTGGCGCGAGCTGGCGGAAGTCTGATCGTGCATCGTACGACGGACGTTGCACCGCGCGTCCAGGCGCGTGATACTAGCTAGACTTAGCTAGGCCAAGGTGCGAGATGCAGGTGAACATGCACGAGGCGAAGTCCCAGCTCTCGCGGCTCGGCAAGCTCGCTTGGGCGGGAGAAGAGGTCGTCATCGCGAAGGCCGGCGAGCCCTATCTCCGCCTCGAACCCTATCGCGAGCCGATGCCGGATCGGAAGCCGGGTGCGCTGAAAGGCCGGATCTGGATCGCTCCCGATTTCGACGAGACTCCACCGGACATCATCGACGACTTCTACGAGTCGCGCATCTCTCCGGATGACGACGACTGATGTCGAGGCTGCTGCTGGACACGCACGTAGTCCTGTGGTGGTTGACGGACGAAGGGCGACTGCGAGAGGAAGCCCGGCAGGCCATCGCGGCGGGTCGAAACGAAGTCCTCGTCAGTGCCGTCACCGGTTGGGAGATCGCGATCAAGCGCGCTCTCGGGAAGCTGCGTGCTCCGGACGACATGGAGTTGGTTGTCGAGGATGCCGGTTTCGGCCCGCTGCCTCTGCTGTTTCGCCATGCTGAAAGGGCTGGGAGTCTTCCGATGCACCATCGGGACCCCTTCGATCGCATGCTCGTGGCCCAGGCTCAGATCGAGGGGCTTGTCCTCGTCACTCGCGACGAACGGCTGTCGCGCTATGAGGTCGAGACGCTGGCTGCGTGACGTCCGCGCCTAGTTCGGCTCGTTATCCCGACAGCTTGTTTGACACCGGGTTTGGCACCATAACCGATTGAATAAAAGAAGCTTTCGCGGATACGATACGTTTCCTTGGCACGCTATCTGACACCGTTGTTGGCAGCTCGCGTGCAGGCGACGCAGGAGTTTCGCGGCAGCGAACTCCCCAACGCGGGCGAAGCTCGCGCTAGATCCCGAGATCCTTCGTGTTGTAGTCCCGGATGACCCGCTCGTAGGTCTCCTGGCTCCACCGATACTCGTCCTCGAGTCCCGCGAACGGCTGGTAGACATACGACGTTTCGTCGGGGAAGCGCTGGCGCCGCGCGTCGACGGCCACCGCGATCACCGCGGACCGGTCGAAGATCCGCTCCTCGTCGTAGACCACGGGCTCCATGTTGGTGAGTGCACCCTTGGCGCCGAGCACGGAAGACCGGCGGTGAAAGCCGAAGGTCATCGAGATGCGCAGGTCGCGGGACGTGTTGGCGAACGAGGCGTGCAGCAGCTGCCGATTGACCATCGTGACGTCGCCGGGCTCGCACGCCAGCGGCACGGCGTCCGGGAGGCGGTCCGACCCGCCGTTCTCCGCGACCATCCCCTTGATGTCGACCTTCCCCAGCTTGTGCGTGCCCGGGACGACCCAGAGGCAGCTCCCCGGCGTCGTGGCGTAGAGCTGCACCTGGAAGTTGAAGCCGTGGATGCCCTCGTCCCAGTTCGGCGCGGTCCAGTGCGTGAGCCCATCCTGGTGCCAGGCGACGGAGCCGCCGAGGCCGGGCTGCTTGACGAAGATCGCGTCGTTGAACGGGGTGAAGTCGGGACCGTTGATGTTCTCGGCGATGGCGAGCAGTTGCGGGTGTCCGTACAGGCGCAGCGCCGGCTCCATCGTCTGGCACATGCCGTAGACCATGTAGACGACCTGCTCCGGCGCGTCCGTGGCGGGGACGGGTTCGGTCATCTTGGACTGGTGCCGGCCGCCGAGGTGCTTCGTGCCGCCCCAGGGATCGGTAAGGGGCGGGACGAACGTGAAGCTCGGCCGCTCGAACTCGAGCCCGAGCGCGGGCCGGCCCCGGGCGTCGACGTCGGCGTCCCGGGCGACGGGGGCGCGATCGAGCGTGTCGGTCATCGCGGCGCGCAGTTCGGCGAGTTCCTCGGCGCGGATCACGTTCTCGAAGACGTAGAACCCATGCTGCCAGTAGGCGTCGAGGATGTCCTGCGCGAGCCGGCCGGGCGCATCGAAGCGGATGGGTCCGCGGTTGCCGATGACGCGGGCGCGGGACTCGCCCTCCGCGGTGTACCGGGCCATTGCCGCCGCATGTTCGGCCGCGGACGGGGCCGTCGTCGTGTGTTCGACCGTCGTTGCTTCGCTCATCGAAAGTGAACCGTCAGGCCGGCAGGGATTGCCGGAACCATACCATCGTTTGGTTGCTCACCGTTGGCATCACGTCATCTGTGAACGGACCGCGCCAAACCCCTCCGTCAGGTGCGAGCAGTCGTTGAAGCGCCGCACGAGGATGGCCTCGGCGGACATCACGATGTGACTGATGGAGCCATTGTCGGCCCCGGCGAACGCGAACGGTTCGGCGCCGGTGGCCATCGCCATGACGCGGGCGATCACGCCGCCGTGCACGACGGCGACCACCAGCTCGTCCGGATGGTTGGCCGCGACGCGCCGCAGTCCGCGGCCGATGCGTTCGTCCAGCGCGGCGTTCGACTCCGCGCCGGGAATGACGTCCCAACGCTGCTCCGCGCGAACGCGTTGCATGATGGGGTGGTTCTCGGCGGCCTTGATGCGCATCAGCCCGCCGTCCCACTCCCCCAGGAACACCTCGCGCAGGTCCGCTTCCACGATCGGGTCGAGGCCGAGGTGCCGGCAGAGCGGCGCCGCCGTCTCCGCGGTACGCTGCAGGTTGGTGACGTAGACCGCCGAGATCGGCAGGCCCTTCAGCCGCTCGCCGACCTGCTGCGCCTGCTTGCGTCCGTCGGCGTGCAACTCCGGGTCGCCGTGACCGTCAGCCAGCGGAAACGGGTTGTCGGCGGTCGCGGCGCG
>VXNE01000241.1:0-4292 GCA_009840715.1 Gammaproteobacteria bacterium | reverse complement strand
GGCGGCGGCAAACTCCGGGCCCGCGGCCCCGCCACCCCCCGCACTCGGGTGGGGGGCGGCCGTGGCGCGGGACTCGCCGTGCCGCACGAGCAGGATCTGCGTCGACCCGGGCGGGGCGACGAAACGCGCCTGGCGATACTCCCGGGGCGCCGCGCCGACGGGAGGTCCGTCGGCGGTCACGCCGCGGCGCGCGCGGCGTCCTCGCGCGCCTTGCGCACCTTCGCGGCGTCCTGGTTGAAGAGCAGTTCGCGACGCGCCTTCTCTTCCTCCTCGGTCAGTTCGCGCTGGCCCCACTCGCGGTGGGCCTGGAACCCCTTCTCGACGGCGGGCCGCGCACGGATCTCGTCAACCCAGCGTTTGAGATGCGTGTTCGGTTCGAACATCTCCTCGCCAAGCAACCGGCCGATCAGCATCGCCCACGGCCAGGTGATGATGTCGGCGATCGTGTACTCGGCGCCCGCGAGGTATCGGTTGACGGACAACTGCGCGTCCATGACCCCCGCCAGGCGGTCGACTTCGCCGACGAACCGCTTCGTCCCGTACTCGAGCTGCTTCGGGTCGCCCGCGAGGTTCTTGCCGTAGTTCTTGAAGTGGTTGGCGTTGCCCATCATCGGGCCGAGGTTCGCCATCTGCCAGTGCACCCACTGCAGGGCCTGGTACTTGCCGGCCGTGTCCCGCGGGAGGAACTTGCCGGTCTTCTCGGCGAGGTACTCGAGGATCGCTCCGGACTCGAAGACGGAGAGCGGCTCACCGCCGCCGAGCGGATCGTGGTCGACGATCGCCGGCATGCGGTTGTTCGGACTGATACGCAGGAACTCCGGCTTGAACTGGTCGCCGCCGCCGATGTCCACGGGGATCGAGCGGTACTCGAGGCCGCACTCCTCGAGCATGATGGTGGCCTTCCAGCCGTTCGGGGTCGGCCAGTAGTAGAGGTCGATCACGGCGTTTCTCCTTTGTTTCGTCGGGGGGTGGAGGGCGGGTGGAGCCGTGGGAGTTTCTCCGAGATGCCGGGTGCGGGCAAGTTCCGCGTTCCGTCTGCGTTCCGTCAGGTGGCCGGGGTCGGGCGACGTGCCGAGCACCTCCACGCAGCTACAGCAGCCAGCGGACGGACACCTCCGCGAAATCGTTGTCGAGGTAGTCGCCCAGGGGCGTGTCCGCGTCGCCGTCGAAAAACATCGCGCGCACGGCGATCTCCACCGCGTCGTTCCACTGCAGCTCGAGGAAGGCCTCTATGGCGAGCTGGCCGCCGTTGGCCCACTGTCCGCGCAGGCCGGCGGTCAGGGTGTCGTCGAAGAAGAGGTTGCTGACGGCGAACGTGCCGCCCTCGATGGCTTCGCCGCGCGGCATCCAGTCACGGAAGAGCTGCACGTTGACATACAGGTTGGTGAGCAGGGTGCGGTCCCAGCCGACAACGTACTGCCAGCGTTCCCCGTAGTGGCCGGGGCCGGGGTAGTCGGGGGTCCAGGCGACTTCTCCGCGCAGGGTGCTCTGGCCGAATCCCATCGCGGCGTTGACGTTCCAGGTACGTATGCGTTCAGGCATCAGGCGCAGCCTCGAACCCTCGATCCGCAGGGCCGTCGGCGCGTCCGTGTAGCCGTTGTAGTACGCGACGCCCCAGTCGAGCCCCGGTCCGTAACGGACGTAGCGAATACCTCCTTCGTCGGCCTCGGTGTCGTCAGTGGTGAGCGGCATGCCCCGTTCGCGCGCGTCCCGCCGCAGCGCGTGGAGGTCCCGGGGCTCCCAGGGGCTGCCGTAACCCGGGAGCTTGCGATCGCGCCCGCGCGGCAGCCAGACGAGGTCGAACACGCCCGCCGCGGTCGTGGCCTGGACCCGCATCAGGGTCGACGGGCGCCGCGCGGCCGTGCGGGCGTTGCCGATGGGTTCGCGCAGGTCGACCGCGTTCACGCGGTCTATGGTGCTGACGCCGTCGGCCGTGCCCCATCCGACCCGTTGCTTGCCAACGGTCACGTCGACGGCGGTGCCGTCGTAATGCACGTAAGCCTCGCGCAACTCGACCCGCGTGGGGTCGCGATAGCGTCGTTTCGCGCCGTCGTGCTCGGCGCTGGCCATGGCGAAGAACCGCAGCGCGCCCCGGTTGTGCATGAGCTCCGCCTGCCCGTACGTTCGGTTGGAGAGCCAGTCGCCCTCGGTCAGCGTCTGGCGGCTGCGCGTTTCGATGAAGCCGGACAGGCGCCACCGCTCCTCGGCGGTGGGGGTCGCGTCCGAGAGATTGAAGTCGAACGGATCGTCGGCGGCGAGCGCCCAGGGGCACAGCCCCGTGAGCGCGAGGAACACGGGGACAAGGCACGCGTACGGGCCGCGCCCGGCAGATCGCGCCCGCCCGGCAGGTCCCGTTACCGCCGCAACGCGGTCTGCTCGAAGGCGCTGTCGGGCAGGCCGATGTCGTAGCGGATGTCGGCGTACTGCATGAGCGTGCGCGAGTCCCGTCGCGGCGTCTCCATGATGAGCTTGGTCGCGGTCCATATGCCGTCGATCTCCTCGATCCCTCCCTGGGAGAGGATCTTCAGGAGCCGGTCGCGCCGATCGTAATACTCGATCCGTAGCGGCAGCCAGCGTTCGGCGTCTACCCAGATCCTGCGTTTCGCGTAGCTTGAGTCCTTCGCCTTGGCGGGGATCGGGCGCGACTCGATCACGTAGACCGGCCGCCCCTCGAGCGTGGTCTCCTCGACGAACGTGTGTTCGTCGTCGTCCACGGCCCGCTGCTCGATGTCCTCGTTGGCGAAGTCGCTGCGCATGAACGAGCCCTTCTTGCCGCCGCCGCTGATGCGCCGCACCAGGTTCTCCGTGGGGAAGAACACCCACATGTCGTCGTCCTGGTCGATGGCGTCGTAGGTCCAGGACAGGTACTGGGTGTCGCGTACGTCCGCCGGTTCGATGAAGCGGATGAGCGTGCGCTCGTCGTCGCCGAACTTCTTCACGCGCATGGAGAGTTCCCGCACGAGGCGCTGGCCGCGACGCTCGATCAGCATGGTGGCAAGGCGTTCGCCATCGACGGAGGTGTCGGCCTTGTCCATGCGCTCCGCGATCTCGCGTCCGTCCGGCGGCACGGACGCCTCGCCCCAGGCGCCCACGGCGAGAACAGCGGCGCAGATTGTCAACGGGTATCGGAGGATCATGTCCGAAGCTCCTGGGTCGCGCTGGCGGCCGCGGTGGGGGTGGAAACCGGCGCGCCGAGCGGCTTCAGCCAGCGGAGCAGGACGGGCGCGAGCAGGAACTCGGCCAGCAGCGCGGTCGAGAACGCGATGATCGAGGCGATGGAGAAGTCGCGCGGTCCGTCGAAGTTCGAGAACTGGAAGCCGAGGAAGCCGGTCACGAGGACGAGCGTCGTGAACAGCAGCGGCCGGCCGACCGTCCGCATGGTCTCCGCGTAGGCCGCTTCATAGCTCCCCGTGCGGTCGAAGTAGCGGCGATAGCGGACGAAGAAGTGCACGGTGTCGTCCACTGCCACCCCCAGGATCATCGGTGCGAGGACGCACATGATCATGTTGAACTCGGCGCCCAGCCACCCCATCGCCCCCAGGGCCACGATGACGGGAAGGACGTTGGGCACCATCGCGATCAGGCCGAGCGCCAGCGAGCGGAGCGAGAGGACGAGGATCGCCGCGATCGCGCAGAACGCGAAGGTGAAGCTGCGCGCCTGGCCCTCGGCGATGAGGTCGCCCATGGCCTGGGCGAGCGGCAGGACGCCGGTCGCGTAGACGCTGGTGTCGGACCCGAACTCCGCCGCCACGAACTCCTCGATCTCCCGCTGCATCTGCCGCACCTCGCCGAAAGCGACCGTGCGCGTGCGGACCTGGAGCCGGAGCTGGTCATAGGTGAAGGCGACGTACTGGTCGAGCTCCGATCCCCCGCCGCTCTCGTACAGCAGCAGGTACTCGGCGATCTGGCTGTCGCTGGCCGGCAGGCGGTAAGCGTCCTCGCGGTTTTCGTACACCGCGCGGTTCATCTGCTTGAGTTGGTCGAGGACGCTCGTGGTCTGGGTCACGAGTGGATGGGCGTCCAGGAATTGCTGCAACGCCTCCACCTTGCGCAGCAGCTCGATCCGCTTGATGCCGTCGGCCTTACCGCTGTCGATGACGATGTCGATGGACATGGAGCCGCCCATGCGCTCGTCGACATACTCGAAGGCGAGCCGCAGCGGGTGATCCTCGGCCATGGAGCGGATCGTGTTCGTCTCGATCTGCAGGCGCGGGGAGCCGAGACCCACGAGGAGCGCCACTAGAAGGAATCCGACGCCGACTGCGGGGTGGCGGCGGGTCACGAACTCCACG
>VXNE01000210.1 GCA_009840715.1 Gammaproteobacteria bacterium | reverse complement strand
TGGGCGTGAGGATGCGCCGGAACAGCGCGAGCCGGGCGGAGAAGGCGAACTGCAGGAGCGCCATGGCGAGCACCAGCGTGGCAAGCAGGGCGGGACCGCCCGCTTGGAGCGCGGCGATGCTGACCGCGATCGCGGCCCCGGACGCTCCGGTGGAGATCAGGTAGCCCGCGCCGAAGCGCCCAACGCGCAACGCCTGCAGCGCCGTGGCCACCCCGGCGACCACGACAGAGGCGAACACCGCCCAGAGCAGTACCTCCTCCGGCTGACCGGCGCCACGGAAGACGATCGTCGGAATCAGCACCGCGCCCGGGAGCACGAGGGCGGCGAGCTGCAGGCCGAGGCCCACCGCAAGCGGCGCCCCGATCCTCGCGTCGGGACCGGAGGCCGGTTGGGCTAGCTGGTCAGGCTCGTCAGGGGGCATGTCGTGCTCTCAGCTACCGGCGTCATCGCGATGGATCGTGTCGCGAACGGCGCGTGTCGCGAACGCGTCGCGAACGGGACACACACCGTTCCATGTCGCGAACGGACGTGTCGCGAACGGCGTGTCGCGAACGGGACACACACCGTTCGACGCGAACGTGTCGACGCGAACGGGACACACATGGACGGGGCGCGAACGCGCACCGCGAACGGGACACACACGGAACGCACGAACGCGCACGGGACGATCACTCGACACACACGGGCCGTCGCCACGAGAAGGTCACGCTAACTCCGCGAGCCACAGGCAAACCCCAGGCACCGCCAGGATGATCGCGAGGAGCACGAAGCCGCTCAACAGGAACGGCAACGTGCCCCGGAAGGACTCGCCCAGGCGCACGTTCCTGTCCATCGCGCTGATCGCGTAGACGTTGAGGCCGATCGGCGGCGTGATGAGGCCGATCTCCACCACGATCAGCGCCATGACGCCGAACCAGATGGCGATTTCCTCTTCCGTGTAGCCGAAGTCAAGGCCCGTCACGAGGGGGAAGAACACCGGCACGGTCAGCAGGATCATCGCCAGGCTGTCCATCACGCAGCCAAGGACCAGGTAGACCAGCAGGATGCCGAGCAGGATCACGATGGGGGCCAGACCGGAAGTCGCCAGCCCCTCGGCCAACGCCGTTGGAATCTGGGTCAGGGCAAGGAATGCATTGAAGACCTCGGCGCCGATCAGGATCAGGAAGATCATCGCGGTCGTCCTGCCAGTATCCAGCAGGCTGCCCGAGAAGGCGCTCCAGCCGAGCCGTCCCGAGACGAGTGCCACCAGCCCGATCGCGGCCGCCCCGATCGCGGCCGCCTCCGTCGGAGTGAACACCCCCAGGTAGATCCCACCGATGACCGCGAAGAAGATCGCCACCACCGGCCACACCTTGCCGACGCTGCGGAGCCGTTCGGCGACCGGCAGGGGGAGTGCGGCCGGTCCCGCCCCGGGGTGCATTCGGACGTACGCCGCGATAGCGGCAACATAGCCCAGCGTCGCGATGACGCCCGGCACGAGTGCCGCGAGGAACAGCTTGCCGATCGACTGCTCGGTGATGACCGCGTAGATCACCAGGATGATCGAGGGCGGAAACAGGATCCCCAGCGTGCCCCCGGCCGCCAAGGTGCCGGCGGCGAGCGCGCCGGAATAGCCGTGCCGCCGCATCTCCGGGAGCGCCACGGACGCCATCGTGGCCGCGGTCGCGAGGGAAGACCCGCACACGGCGCCGAACCCTGCACACCCCCCGATGGTCGAGACGGCCAGACCGCCACGCCGATGGCCGAAACACGCCCGCGCCGCATCGAACAGCAGGCGGCTGAGCCCGGCACGGGTCGCGAGCTGGCCCATCAGCAGAAACAGCGGCACCACCGACAGCGTATAGCTCGACACGCGTCCGAACGGCGCCGTGTTGAGCAGGTTCAGGAAGGCCGACCATCCCGCGAGCGCCGCGAAGCCGAAGCCGCCGACCACGAACATGGCCACAGCGACCGGCATCCGCAACCCGATGAGCAGCACGCAGACGCCGAACAGGAGCGCGCCGAACCCCATATCGGTCATCGGCGGAGCGCCTGCAGGTGGCGGTGGACTACCTGGACACACACCGTCGTCAAGAGCCCTGCCGTGACCAACGCCGCGAAGTACGCGACGTGGATCGGAATCTCGAGGAACAGGGTCGTTTCTCCGTCCTCGAGCTTGCGCACGGCGCCGACGAACAGGCGCCAGGCAATCAGACCGGCCATAGCGGTGAACGCGATGCTGTGCAGGCCGTCCAGCGCGGTTCGGTAGCGAGGACTTAGCCGGCTCGTGAAGAAGTCGACTACGACGTTCCCCTGGGTCATGTGGCAATAGGGGAAGAACGCGAACACCGCGATACCGCAAGCGAGTTCGGTCAGCTCGTAGTCCCCGGGGATCGGCACGCCGAACAGGTAGCGGCCGAGGACGCTCGCCACCGTCATTCCCACGACGGCGACCAGCAGCATCCCGCCCGACAGCGCGAGCCCGCGGGCCAGCCGTCCCAGACCACTGGCTTCGCGGTCGCCCCGCGGACCATCCAGGGCGGGCGGCACCGGACGCGCTCCGGGCTCGGGCGGTCTACGGGGTCGACGCATCGGCGTAGCGGGCGATCAGACGCCGCGCGTCCGCGAGCACCGCCCGCCCGTCATGGCCCATGGCGTCGACCTTCTCCACCCAGGCGTCCACGACCGGCGCGGTAGCCGCCCGCCATCGCGTGCGCTCCATCTCCGGCAGCGGGAAGACGGCATGTCCGCGGTGTCGCGCTATCTCCCGCCCGGCCTCCTCGTCCTTCTGCCAGATCCTGCCGAGCCGTCGGGCCAGCGCCATTCCCGTGGAGTCGTCCAGGAGCCGCCTGATGTCATCGGGCAATCCCTCGTAACGAGCCCGATTCATCGCTAGGACAAAGGGCGTACAGCCGAGACCAACCTCCGTGTGATGGCGGGTCACTTCGTGCAGCCGGAACGGGCGCATGATCGTCCAAGGGACCATCGCGCCTTCCACGACGCCCCGTGCGAGCGCCTCGTAGACCTGGGGGACGGGCATGCCGACCGGGACGGCGCCGAGGGCTTCGAGCATGGCGCCGACGGTTTGGGATGCCGCGCGGACCTCCAGTCCGTTGAGATCTTCCAGGGTCCGGACTTGCCGATCGACGGTGTGGATCTGGCCAGGCGCCGTGGCATGGAACACGAGCGGGTGTGTGTCCCTGTACTCGTCCCGCATCCACTTCCGATGGAACGTCGTGAGCGCCTGGCTGGTCGCTACCGCGTCGCGGCAGACAAAGGGCAGTTCGAATACCTCCGTCAGGGGAAACCGCCCCGGCGAATACCCGGGCAGAGTCCAAACGAGGTCGACCACGCCATCACGCGCTTGCCCGTAGAGGTCCGCTGGCCTGCCGCCCAGTTGCATCGCCGGGAATACCTGGATGGTGACGCGGCCACCTGAGCTGGCCGCGATCTCGCGCGCCCATGGTTCGAGGAACAACTGGTTCACGATGGCCTTGGGCGAGTTGAACGTGTGCAGCCGGAGCGTGATCGGGTCGGCGCCGGCTCCCACCCCCCCGACGCTGAGGACGCATGCCGCGAGAGACGCCTTCCCCGCTGCCCTACGCGTCACCCTCATCGAGCCCCCCGACACGTCGTCTTTCGATGATCGCCGACCCGTCCGGTTGATCGCAAACGCAGGTGCCATGCGCAGGAGGCCGACTTGGCGTGGACAGACCGCATCGTGGGGGCCAAGTTCGCTGGGCCGCATCGGGGAGGCCGCATCGGACACACACCGACCGCGGGGAGGCCGCATCGGGCCGCATCGGACACACACCGACCGCGCGGACGGACTCCAACGACACGGACACACACCGACCGGGCAGGGCCAAATGGGACTGACTGCACTAGACACACACGAATTCCATCTGCACACCGTCGACTGGGCGCACAGCACGCGGGGCGAAAATCCTACGCGTAATGCAGATCACACCGACTGGGCGCAGCATCGAGGACATGAGACGGTGGCCTGCATGGCTACCCCGCGGCACAAGCTCGTCGACGAAGAGCATGCAGCCTGCTACCACGTCACGTCGCGGTGTGTTCGGCAGGCGTTTCTGTGCGGCTACGACTCCCTGACAGGACGCAACTACTCCCACCGCAAGCGCTGGCTGATCGACCGCATGAAGCGCCTTGCCCGCTGCTTCGCCGTCGAGATCTTCGGCTACGCCGTCATGAGCAACCATTTCCACATCGTGCTGCACTACGACCCGAAGGCATGCGCGTCCTGGACGGACGAGGAGGTGGCGCGGCGTTGGGCGGAAGCCTCTGAACCCATGACGAAGAGCCGTCGGAGAACGCAGGGCAAGGCGGAGCGACGCGAGCGCCTCCTGGAGGATCCAGAGGGGTTGGCGCGGGCGAGGCGTACTCTGGGTTCGCTCTCGTTTTTCATGAAGCACTTGAAGCAACCCATTGCGCGGCGCGCGAACCTGGAGGACGGCTGCACCGGGCACTTCTTCGAGCAGCGCTTCTACTCCGGAGCACTGCTCAGCGAAAGGGCGGTGTTGGCGGCGATGGTCTACGTGGATCTCAATCCGATCCGGGCGGGCACGGTGCGCGAGTTGGTCGAGTGCCACGACAGCTCCATTGGCGAGCGGCTCCGGGAACACAGCGAAGAAGCGCTAGACGAGTACCTCGCCCCGGTGGCGCCGAGTCCGGAAGAAGGCGACGGTACCGCGTCGCGCCCGGTGCACACCACCCTTCGGGCGTACTTCGAGCTCGTACAGGAAATGTTCTCCGTTGAGACCGGGAAGCAGACACGGCCTGACCGCGTTGCACGCTGGACCGCCTGGGTGACGTCGCTTCAGAAACGACAGCGGGCGTACGGCTCCGGGGAGGAGCTGGAGAAGTGGTCTGCAGCGCGGGGCACGCAACCTCGGGAAACGCCCCTGCCCGCCTGACGGCCTCACGCGAGTATCGAGGCGTCCTCGCCACCAAGTTGGCTACCAGACGAGGGCTCAGGGCCTCTTCTAATCCTGCGACAGCCTGCGGTCCGCTGCCGCACGCCGCAGTTTCGACCCCTGTGCCCCTCCACGACTTGCTGTTCACCTGAACGGCGCGATTGCGTCGACGAGCCAAGCGGCGGCGTGTGTCCCATGCCGCACCCAGCGTCGGCGTGTGTCCCATGCCGCACCCAGCGTCGGCGTGTGTCCCATGCCGCATCCCCATGCCGCACATGAGCCAGCGGCGGCGTGTGTCCCATGCCGCACACCATGCCGCACATGCCGCAGGGCGACGCCGGTGGATGGGTTAAGCTACGGAACGTCGCTAGAGGTGCAGTCGTGGCCTACGCCCATCCCGAGTACCTGATCTCGCCCGACGAGCTCGCCGCCGACCTCGACGGCAGGCGCGTCCTTGACGCCACGGTCATCTTCGCCCCGACGCCGGACGGCGGCTTCAGCGTCGAGTCCGGCCTGGCACGGTTCAATGAAGGGCACATCCCCGGCGCCCAGTTTCTCGACCTGGTCAACGATGCGTCGGACACCTCCTCGGACCTCGGATTCACGTTGCCGCCCGTCGCGCAACTCGAGGCGCTGTTCCGCCGCCTCGGCATCTCCAACGACACCGAGGTGGTGGTGTACAGCCGCGAGCTGATCGCGTTGGCCACCCGGGCCTGGTGGCTGCTCCACTACTGCGGCCATCGCCATGCGCGCGTGCTCGACGGCGGCCTGGAAGCCTGGCAGGCCGCCGGACACCCGCTGTCGACGGAACCGGCCAGCTACCCGCCGGGCGATTTCAAGGCGAGCCCCAAACCCTCGCGCTTCGCCGACAGAAACGATGTCCTCGCCGCGATCGGAGACCCCGATATCCGCACGGTCAACTCGCTGTCGCCGGAGGATTTCGCGGGCCAGGGCGCCTTCACGATGGGGCGGCCAGGCCATATCCCCGGCAGCGTCAATCTCTTCTTTGCCGACCTGCTCGAAGACGGCCGCTTCAAGGACGAAGCCGCGCTGCGCCAGGCACTCGATGCGAAGGGGCTGCTCGCCGCACCCAGGGTGATCAACTACTGCGCCGTAGGCGTTACGGCGACCATCGACGCGTTCGCCTGCCTGCTCTGCGGCCAGGAAGACGTCGCGCTCTACGACGGCTCGCTGGCGGAGTGGGCGCGCGACGAGTCGCTGCCGATGGAGACCGGGCGCTAGCCAGGCGACGGTCGCCGCGCACCGCGACTCCATGGACCGCACCCTCACCAACTTCATCGCCGCGCTGCGCAACGCGGAAGTGCGTGTGTCCCCGGCGGAAACCCTCGACGCGCTGAACGCGGTGGAACTGGTCGGTTACCGCGACCGCCGCCTCCTGAAGGACACCCTCTCGCTGATGCTGCCGAAGACGATCGACGAGAAGGAGACCTTCGACGATACGTTCGACCGCTTCTTTGCTTTCGAGGACGTCGCCGGCGAAACCGCCGTGCTGGACATCGAGGGCGAGGACGGGGAGGACGGAGAAGGCGCCGGGGACGGTCAGGGGGGCGGCAACGGCCAGGGCGAGGGCCGCGGCGCGGGCGGCGGCAAGGGCAAGAGCAAGAACCGGAAGAACCGCTTCCTCGCGGCAGAGGAAGAGGAGGAGGAAGACCTTGGCCCCGGGGACATGGCGGCCGCGCACTCCGCCCTCGGCAAACTCCTCATGCAGGACAGCCGCATCGAACTCACCGTCCAGATGGCCGACGCCGGCCGCGCCGTGAACCTGGAGGAGATCCAGGTCTTCACCCAGAAGGGCCTTTACACCCGCCGCATCATGGAAGAGATGGGCCTCTCGGAACTCCAGCGCGAGATCGGCGAGCTCAAGCAGAGCCGCGCCATCCTCGAACGCCGCCTCGGCCAGGAGCTCAAGAAACGCCGCGACTGGCTGCGCGAGCAGGTGCGCGACTACGTCGAGCGCCAGTTCCTCCTGCACGCCGACGCCTCCGGCAAGCGCCTGCGCGAGGAACTCCTTCGCAAGGTCAAGCTGTCCAACGTCGAGCACCGCAACTTCCGCCTCATCCAGGAAGTCGTCTACAAGATGGCGAAGAAACTGGTGGCGCTGCACTCCCGCCGCAAGAAGGTGTTCCGGCGCGGCCAGCTCAACGTGCCACGCACCCTGCGCCACAACATGGCCTACGACGGCTCGATCTTCGACCTGCACTGGAAGTCCGTGAAGGTCGACCGTCCCAAGGTGTTCGCGATCTGCGACGTCTCCGGCTCCGTCGCGAACTACGCCCGCTTCATGCTCATGTTCCTCTACAGCCTCGAGGAAGTGATGCCGAAGGTGCGTTCGTTCGCCTTCTCCTCGGACCTGGCGGAGGTCACCGACCTCTTCGAGCGCAACAAGATCGAGGACGCCATCGCGAAGACGCTGCGCGACTACAGCGGCGGCTCCACCGACTACGGCCAGGCCTTCGAGGACTTCAGGAAGACCTGCATGGAGGACGTGGACAACCGCACCACGATCATCATCCTGGGCGACGCCCGCAACAATTACGGCGACCCGCGCACGGAGATCCTCAAGGAGATGTACGACCGGTCGAAGCGCGTGCTCTGGCTGAACCCCGAGTCCCGCGCCACCTGGACCGTCGGCGACGCCGAAATGCGCAAGTACACCGCGTACGTGCACCAGGCCGAGGAGTGCAACTCGCTCATGCACCTCGAGCGCGTCGTCGGCAACCTCCTGCGCACCGTGCAATGACCGGCGGACGAGGACACACACGGTTGACCGGCGGACGAGTGACCGGCGGACGAGGATGACCGGCGGACGAGGACACACACGGTCACGCGGCCGAAGCGACACCCGCCGACGGGGACACACACCGTCGGGCGGCCCGAGACTGGAGGGACTGGTGGGGGAGGGACTGGGACACACACCGTCACGCGGCCAAGGCGTGACCGCCCGACCCGGATACGCGCCGTGATCTCCGGACGCGGACACACACCGTTCGCGCCGCGCCCACTCGCCGCCGCCGGCGGTACGGACACCGCCGCAGCCAAACCCCAACCCGCACCGCCCTCCTCCGGCGCCGACATCTTCAACAAGACCGCCGGCCGCGACCTTCTGCTCCTCGGCCTCGCGGCCATCGCCGGCTTCGTCCTCCTCATGGCGGTGCTCGCCTGGGCCTCGGAAGCCACCGGGGGCGCCTCGAACGACGCCCTCGACCCGGTCACCGGCACGGTCACCGTGGCCCTTAGCACCGAGCCCCCGCAGCTCGACAGCACCCGCGCCACGGACATGGTCAGCGGCCAGGTGCTTGGACACACGATGGAAGGCCTGCTCCGCTACGACCAGTTCAACCGCATCGTCCCGGGCGTCGCCGAGCGCTGGGAGATCGACTCCGAACGCGCCGTCTTCCACCTCCGCGCAGACGCCCGCTGGAGCGAAGGCTCCCCGGTGACCGCGCACGACTTCGCCTTCGCCTGGCGCACCGCCCTCGACCCCGCCACCGCGTCCGAGTACGCGTTCATCCTCTACTCAATCAAGAACGCCCGCGCCGCCAACATCGGCGAACTGCCCCTCGACGCCGTCGGCATCCGGATCCCCGACGACCGCACCCTGGTCGTGGAACTCGAGCGGCCGACCGCCTACTTCGACAAGCTGATGGCGTTCCCCACGTTCTTCCCGATCAAGGAGTCCTTCTACCAGGCGACCGACGGCCGCTACGGTGCCGACGCCGAGGAACTCCTCTACAACGGCCCGTTCGCCATCACGCGCTGGGTGCACGGCGCGTCGCTGCGCATGGAGCGCAACCCGCACTATTGGGACCAGGATCGCATCCGCATCCAGGCCATCGACCACGCCTACATCACCTCCGACATCAACGCCGTCATCAACCTGTACAAGGACGGCAAGATCGCCATGGCGGGCCTCAGCGCCGAGACCCTGGAGGACGCCCTCGACCGCCGCTGGAACCTGCACCGCTTCGTCGACGGTTCCGTGTTCTACATCGGCCTGAACCACCGTCCGGAGCGCGTCACCTCCAACCTCAACCTGCGCAAGGCGATGCAACTCGTCACGGACTCGGCCGAGCTCGTCTACAAGGTGATCAAGCTGCCCGGGAACCTTCCGGGCGAGTCGCTTTTTCCCGTTTGGCTCAAGGGCGTGAACGGTTATTTCCGCCAGGAATACCCCGCGCCCCGCCCGGTGATCGACATCGACCGCGCGCGCGAGCACCTGGCGCGGGCGAAGGAGGAACTCGGCTACGACGAAATGCCGCCGCTCATCTTCCTGACCGGCGACAACCCCGCATCCAACAAGCAGTCCGAGTACTTCCAGGAGGTCTACAAGTCGCGCCTGGGCCTCGAGGTGAAAATCGACCGGCAGATCTTCAAGCAACGCCTCGCCAAGATGACCGCCGGCGACTACGACATGGTGCTCGCCGGCTGGGGACCGGACTACGCGGACCCCCTCACCTTCGGCGACCTCTTCGCCTCGTGGAACCAGAACAACCGCGGCCGCTACGCGAACCCGGTGCTCGACGAGTGGGTCGCCGTGGCGCAGAGCTCCCTCGACCCCGAGGAGCGCATGCAGGCGTTCGCTGCGATCCAGCGGATCCTCCACGACGATGTCGTGATACTCATGAACTACGAACGGGGCAGCGTGTACGTGCGCGACCCGCGGCTGCAAGGGGTGGTAAGGCGGGCCGTGGGGACGGATCCGGATTTCACGAACGCGTGGATCGAGGGGTGACGGCGCAGTGCTCCGCTACACCGTAAAACGCCTGATCCAGGGCGTCATCACCGTCTGGTTCATCGCGACCGCGACGTTCCTCGCGATGCACAGCATCCCGGGCGACCCGCTCACCTCCGACAAGGCCGTCTCGGAGGAGATCCGCAAGAACCTCGAGGCCAAGTACGGCCTCGACAAGCCGCTCGGCGAACAGTACGTCATCTACCTCGCGAACATGCTCCAAGGCGATTTCGGCATCTCCTTCTCCCAGGAGAACCGCAGCGTCAACGACATCATCCGCGAGCACTTCCCGGTGTCCGCCACCCTCGGGATCCTCGCCATCGCCTTCGCGGGACTCGGCGGCATCCTGTTCGGCGCGCTGACGGCCCTTTACCGCAACCGCCTGCCCGACATTGCGATCATGTTCCTCGTCATCCTCGGCATCTCGGTGCCGAGCTTCGTGTTCGCGGCCCTCGGGCAACTTGCGCTCGTCAACCTGAACGACCTCTTCGGCACGTCCGTCCTGCCCGTCGCCGGGTGGGGCACGGTCCTGCACATGGTCGCGCCGTCGCTCGTCCTCGGCCTCGGCACGATGGCGTTCCTGACGCGCCTCATGCGCTCGTCGATGCTCGAGATCGTGAACTCGGACTACGTGCGCACGGCGAACTCCAAGGGCCTGCCGCCGACACGGATCTTTCTGAAGCACCAGCTCAGGAACGCCATTCTCCCGGTCATCACGGTGCTCGGTCCCTCCATCGCCGCCATCACCACCGGCGGCTTCGTGGTCGAACTCGTGTTCGCGATCCCCGGTCTCGGCCGCTACTTCGTCGAGGCGGTCCAGCAGAGCGACTACACCGTGATCATGGGCACCACCGTGTTCTACGGCGCCTTCCTCGTCTTCATGGTGATCGTGGTCGACCTCCTCTACGGCCTGGTCGACCCGCGCGTCCGGCTCGAGTGATGGCGGAAGCGGCGCTCTCATTCGAACGTGTGTCCGTCTCGCGGGACGTCGAGACGATCTCGCGGCCGTCGCTCTCCTACTGGCAGGACGCCTGGGTACGCCTGAAGGCCAACACCCGCGCGCTCGTCTCGCTCTACATCGTGATCGCCCTGGGCGTCTTTACCCTCGCCGGGCCCCTCGTCTGGCAGGTGGACCCGTCCGCGCAGGACCTCGACCAGATCTCCGTAGCCCCCGGCACCGACCGGGCCGCCGTTATCGTGCCCCGCTACCAGCCCTGGAGCGGCGCCACCGCCCGCGTGGAAGGCCCGGCGCTGCAGGCGCAGGAGATGACCGCCCCGACCGTCTCCGTCGACATCGTCGGCGAACCCACCACGCAGGCGGTACGCATCCAGTGGGACGCGGTCCCCGGCGCGAGCGGGTACCGCGTCTACCGCAACATCGCCGACCCCGCGCCGGACGACCACCTCGGCCTGCCCCTTGCCGATATCCTCACCGCCGACCGCGTGAGCTTCGAGGACCGCCTCGACCTCAAGCCCCGCTACTACTTCTACTCCGTCGTCGCCCTCGACCGGAACAGCATGCCGGCGCCCGTGTACAACACCGTCGCCACCGTCCCCACCCGCGTCATCACCGCCGAGGAGGCCGTCGCCCGCGGACTCGCGGACACACCCGACGCGCTCCGGCTCGGCGACACGGTCCACCTCGCCCTGCACCCCTTCGGCACCGACTATCTCGGCCGCGACATGCTCGCGCGCCTGATGCACGGCGCGCGTGTGTCCCTGTTCATCGGCATCGTCGCGCCGTTCGTGTACGTCCTCATCGGCATCCTTTACGGCAGCGCCGCGGGGTTCGCCGGCGGCCGCACCGACCAGATCCTGATGCGTTTCGCAGACTTTGTCGTGGCGCTGCCGTTCCTGCTCTTCATGATCCTGTTCCGCATCCTGTTCGGGATCGAGGGCGGCGACAGCGGCATCCTGCCGATGATGATCGCCATGGCGATCCTCGCCTGGCCCGCCGCCGCGCGTCTCGTGCGCGGCCAGATCCTGCAGATCCGCGAAGAGGGCTATGTCTCCGCCTCGCGCCTCCTCGGGGCGAAGACGAACTACCTGGTCTTGCGCCACATGATCCCGAACACCATGGGCGTGATCCTCGTGACGCTCACGTTCGCCGTGCCGAGCGCGATCTTCACCGAGGCCTTCCTCTCGTTCATCGGCATGGGCGTGGCGCCCCCGACGCCGTCCTGGGGCAGCATGTGCAACGAGGGCATCAAGACGATGCTCACCCACCCGCACGAACTGGTCTTCCCCGCCGTCTTCATCAGCATCACCGTGCTCGCCTTCAACCTGCTCGGCGACGGCCTGCGCGACGCCCTCGACGCGCGCATGAGGTCCCGGGAATGACGGTTCGGGACACACACGGCGCACGCGGTGCACGGGACACACACCGTACACGGGACACACACGGTGCAGCCGCGCCCGCCCTCCTCGAAGTCCGCGACCTCTCAGTGGAGTTCGACACCTACGGCGGCACCGTGCACGCCGTGCGCGGCGTCTCGTTCGACGTGCACGCCGGCAGGACGCTGGCCATCGTGGGCGAGTCCGGCTGCGGCAAGTCGGTCACGGTGCAGAGCGTGATGGGGCTCATCCCCATGCCCCCCGGCCGCATCGTGGGCGGCACGGCGCTCTTTCGCGGCCGCGACATCCTCGGTCAGAAGACCGTCGACGGCGAGGACATCCGCGGCTCGCAGATCGGGATGATCTTCCAGGACCCGATGACGTCCCTGAACCCGACGATGACCATCGGCGACCAGATCGCCGAGACCCTGCAGGTGCACCGCGGCCAGAGTCACCGCCAGGCCCTCGGGGGGGCCCGGGGCGGCGCGCCGAAGGGCGGGGCGGACGACCGCCCCCCACGCGCGCGGCCCGGCACGGGGCAGGTGGAACAGGGGGAGAGGGACCC